>JAXMLI010000093.1:0-3913 GCA_034368785.1 Smithellaceae bacterium
GGAGCAGGTGGCCTATATAGTAGGTCATTCCGAGGCGAAGGTGATCTTCATTGAAAATGAGGAGCAGGTGGATAAGATCCTGCAGATCCTGCCGGAAGTCAACCTGAAGCGGGTGGTCATCTGGGACCATAAAGGTTTGTGGGGTTTTTCTCAGGAAAAGATCGGCTTTTATACGGATTTTCTTAAAGACGCGAAGGAATACCTGGAAAATAATCCGAGCTGTGTGTCGGAGCGGCTGGCGGCGGTCCAATCAGACGACACGGCCATGATCATCTATACCTCCGGCACTACGGGGCGTCCCAAAGGGGCCATGATTTCCCACCGCAATGTGATGAGCCTCACGGAATCCATGGTCAAGGTCACTCCAGCTTATGAAACCGATGAGGTGGTATCCTATCTGCCCCTGGCCCATATCGCGGAAAAGTTCATCTCTCTGCTGCTTTCCGTCTGGTCCGGGGGTACGGTAAACTTTGTGGAGAGCCTCGATACCCTGCCCCAGAATCTCCGGGAGGTTTCGCCCACGATCTTCTTCAGTGTGCCCCGCCTGTGGGAGAAGTTTGCCTCCGCCATGGAAATACGCATGTCCGACGCGCCGCCTTTTAAAAGGGCCATCTACCGTGTCAGCGTCCTGGTGGGGATGAAATATGTGCGGGCCAAATCAAAGGAGCGCTTTCTCTGGGCCCTCCTTTACTGGCCCCTCTATTTCACCGTGCTTTATCATCTGAAAAGACAGATGGGGTTCGAGCGGATCCGTTGGGCCATGTGCGGCGCCGCCCCGGCGGCGCCGGAGTTATTCGAGTATTACAATGCCCTGGGTGTCCCCTTAAGAGAGGTTTACGGTCAGACCGAATCCACCGGGATCATTGCCATCCAGCAGCTGGACCGTCCCCGCTGGGGGTATGTGGGGGAACCCATCCCCGATCTGGAGGTAAAAATTGCCGAGGACGGCGAGATCCTCGCCCGGGGACCGGGGGTATTTCAAGGCTACTTCAAGGATCCCGAGCTGACCGCGGAGACCCTCAAGGATGGATGGCTCTACACCGGCGATGTGGGAGCGATGGAAGACGGTTATCTCAAGATCATGGATCGGAAAAAAGATATTATTATCACCTCCGGGGGGAAGAATATTACCCCTGCTTTTATTGAAAACAAATTGAAGTTCAGCCCTTATATCCAGGATGCCGTGGTCATCGGCGACGGCAAGAAATATCTGGTTTCCCTGATCCTGATTGATGAGGACAATGTGACCAAGTATGCCCAGGATCATCGTATCCCCTTTACCACCTTCGAAGACCTGACCACCAAGGCGGAGATAAAAAAACTCGTCGATCAGGAGGTCGCGAAGGTAAATAAAACCCTGTCCCAGGTGGAAACCATCAAGAAGGTGGCCCTCCTGCCCCGGCGTTTTTATGAAGAGGACGGCGATGTTACCCCGACGAAAAAGGTCAAGCGGCGTTTCCTGGAGCAGCGTTACGGCGATCTGATCGCATCCCTTTACAAAGGCGCTTCCTAAACGAGGTTATTCTGCATGGATCTGATTGAAAGCTATCGAGAAGAACTGTGGCTGGTCAGGAAATTCTGGACCGGCATGGGAATTGGTCTCATTGTCCTGGCCCTCCTGATCCTTCCCTGGCTGAGGCAGGACTATCTGGTCCATATCGCCACGGTGGTCTTTATTTACGCCATCGGCGTCCAGGGCCAGAACATCCTCATCGGCTACACGGGGCAGATATCCTTTGGCCAGGCCGGTTTCCTCGCCATCGGCGCCTACACCTTCGGTCATTTATCCGCCCTGGGATCTCCCCTGTTCCTCAATATCCTCATGGCGGGGGTCGTCGCGGGGGCCTTCGGCTTTTTGGTGGGGTTCCCCTCCCTTAGGCTGAAAGGGCCCTACCTGGCCATCGTCACCATGGGCTTCGGCATCGCCGTTTACCAGATCCTGCTCAATTCCGAATTCCTTTCCGGGGGGCGGATGGGGCTGATGGTGAAGAAGCTCCCCGCCCTCTTCGGTCTCTCTCCGCAGGCGACCTTTTATTACTTTGTTTTTTTCCTTGCTTTGGTCTTCACCCTTCTCTCCTACAACCTGATTTCGTCCTACGTGGGACGCGCCTTTATCGCCATCCGGGATAACGACATCGCCGCCGAGGCGATGGGGGTAAACCTGGGGCGGTACAAACTCCTTTCTTTTGCCATCAGCTCCTTTTATGTGGGCGTTCAGGGGGGCCTCTTTGCCCTCTTCACTGGGTATCTGGAGCCGAACCTCTTTACCTTCATGGAGTCCGTTACCATCTTTGTGGCCGTAATAATCGGCGGACTCGCCTCCATTGGAGGCTCCATCATGGGGGCCGCCTTCGTCATCCTCATACCGCAGGTATTCAGCGAGGCCAGGCAATTCGTGCCCGTGATCTTCGGGGTCACGATCCTGATCATCCTGATCTTTGAACCCCAGGGCATCGCCGGCCGCTGGCTCAAGATTCGTCTGTATTTCCGTAACTGGCCCTTCCGCTAATTTTAGTAAGGTGGAGAGGGACTATAGCCAAATAGGTCAAGCATCCTGCTTGACCTGGCAGGCAGGATGCCTGCCCTATTTTCAGGTGAACAAGGGGAAAAACTGATGGAAAAATTCCTGCAATACGTCATATCCGGCCTGTCCACGGGGAGTATCTACGCCCTGGTCGCGCTGGGACTGGTCCTTATCTACCGTTCCACCAGGATTCTCAATTTTGCCCACGGCGATATCGCCACGGCCGGAACCTTTGTCGCCTTCACCCTGCTGGGTCTCAACCTGGCCCCCTTCCTCACCT
Source organism: Smithellaceae bacterium (assembly GCA_034368785.1). Lineage (GTDB taxonomy): Bacteria > Desulfobacterota > Syntrophia > Syntrophales > CAMTWB01 > CAMTWB01. The sequence goes on from JAXMLI010000093.1 coordinate 2,805, forward strand.
TTCCCCTGGCCATCCTCGCCGGCGCCGCGCTGGCCATGGCCTTTTACTTTGCGATCCTGGTCCCGGCCCAGCGGAGAAACGCCACGGTGCTGGGGCAAATCATCCTTACCCTGGGGCTGGGCCTTATCCTCCAGGGCCTTATCGCCCACCTGTGGGGAACGGACACCAAGACGATGGCTTTTCCCCTCTCCGATTCCAAGGTCTGGCGCTTCGGCGGCCTGGTGATCAGCGAACTCAGTCTGGGAACCTTCCTGATCGGTCTGACCGGCAGTGGTCTCCTCTATCTGCTGGTTCAGAAGACCCGCCTGGGTGTGGCTATGCGGGCCACCTCGGAAAACCTGCCCGCGGCCCAGACCCTGGGCATTCCCACCCGCACAATACTCGCCCTCTCCTGGGGACTGGCCTCGGGACTGGGGGTCCTGGCGGGTGTTTTTCTCGCGCCGGCCCTCCTTCTCGATCCGTTTTTCATGATGGAGCCGTTCCTGAAGGGTTTTGCCGCCGCTATTCTGGGGGGGATGCAGAGCCTTCCCGGGGCGATTGTGGGCGGGCTCATCCTCGGCGTGGCCGAGAGCCTTGCCGGTGGTTATATCACCATCGCCTTCAAGAATACCCTGGCCTTTCTCATTATCATCCTGATCCTGCTGGTCCGGCCGGAAGGCCTGCTGGGCGAGGAGTTCAAGGAGCGGGTGTAGGAGGGTTGGGTTAATAAGCAAAAAAACAGGGGTTCTGTCACTAATTAGTAGCAAATTCTGTCGAGGGCGGCAGGCACCTTGGCATTGTCGTACCCCTTTGGCACGACGACTTCCAGACCGTGTCGGAGCGTAACCCTAAACCGTGAATTTTTTGCCTTTGGGCTGATACGAATTTTGTATTGGAACAGAGCTTCACTCATCGGATTTGCCTCGATAGTTCACCCGGTGCAAAAGTCTGCTGCACCGATCGACGAAATTCTTGTCGCACCCATGCAGACCTGCGCCGGGGTATTGCTTGGCAAGGAGCTTGGTGAACGCTCCACGGTGACATGACCTTGGTCAATGTCAAGTATGACGACTTCGTAAAAAGTCGGAAAACCTCGCCTTTTGTCATTCCCGCGTAGGCGGGAATCTAGT
>JAXMLI010000094.1:0-4762 GCA_034368785.1 Smithellaceae bacterium
CCAAAAAATCTGCGCCCGAATTGCTCCCATTTCGCAAGCAACCCGTGTTGAGAAAGGATCGAGTCGAGCCTGTTTGTATCAATGATGCCGCTTTCGATAAATTGCAGAAGGCGAGCACAATCTTTGGGACGGCCCGTCTTGAGCGCGATGGCGGCCAGATGTTCAGCAGGCATCACCCATGTCCGAACTCCTTCCACTTCGGTTTCGATTGCCTGCTCCAACGCCTCCTCGGTCAGAGCATCGCCGGGAGGCAGGAATTGCACCGGCCAACCTTCAATGACCAGGTATTCCCCCTCGGCCTTGTAGCCGTGCGAGGTGAGATAGGTGTAAACGGGGGCAATCGTGATCACCGAACTCCCGGACGCAGTTTGGAACGAAACGAAAACAACAATGTCGAGCGTGGCCGAAGGTTCGAGGTAGAAGGTGGCGCCCACCGCTCCGCCAATGGCATATTTGCCAATCACACCGTCGGAATGCATTCGATTAATGACTTCCAACGTGGCTTTCATTTGGCTAGGCCCTCTACGATGGCAATTTCGTCTTCCGTCAGGCCGTACAGCTTATAGACCAGCCGGTCGATTTCCGCCTCCAGGTGAGGGACGGCAGGGCTGTCGGGAGCGGCGAGGATTTGCCGGACGCGCTCGATGATGGGGATTTTCTGGGTGGCGGTAGCAGGGGGGATGGGGAGTTGTTCCATGTATTGACCTATATATCTAACAAACCCGCCACGAATAGATGCACTTAAGTAAAGATAAAACCACCATAAAAGCTTTGAGTTTAGCAGACCAACAAGCCAGATATCATTTGTTGGAATGATATACGCTGTATTTCCAAAACCTGCCGCGTTGGTACGGCGGATACGTTCGAAGGGAGACATGCTGTCGGGTATGGAAATATTTTTGTCTTTATTCATGCTGCCTCCTGCCCTTACAATTTAAATCAAAATGCAGTCCCTATCCGCTAAATTGATTCATAAGGCTCGACCGCCAACCCCTGCACTTATCGTCCTTAACGGCCTGGAAAAAATCTCCATAATCAACAGGCGTAAGAAACTTGAACCAATATCGTTGCGCCATGCCATTCGCCCCCAGGGCTTTGTTCAATTCATCAAAATGTTTGTTGCCATCCCGGTACTTGGCGGCATTCTTTTTTGAATCGTCGCCGTCTTTTTTAATTTCCACGACGATAATGTCATCACCTTTTTTCAGGAAAAAGTCCGGATGGAAATTTTCCTGGCGGGTTTTCGTTTTGGCCTTTGTTTCCGGCTTGTAGGAGTAGGGAAAGGTATAAAAGGACTTGTCCGGGTTCTTGAGGAAAGAATCAATTACCCCGGTGTGGGTGAAGAGCTTTTTTATGAATTGGCACTCCGGAGAATGGGAAACATAAATGAGCCCCAAGGGTGTCTTGTATCTGCTTTCTTCTACATAATGAACATTTTCTTTCAGATATATCAGGTCGTTAATATCATAACCGTATCTCTTTTTATCCGAAATAAATTCATGTTGAATCATTGGTAATGAACTCGTTGAGGGTTACAACCAATTTATGGACCGTTGTTGAGGGATCGTCTTTCTCAGGGTTGCATGGAGCGTAGCGGCTAAGTAATTTCTCTGCGTTCCGTATAGCGGTGAGTTGTTTTTCTTCAAGAAGATCGTACATATTTTCGTCGTTCTTGCGATATTTTCGTCCTATGAATTCTGTCAGTCTGCGGGCATACTCGCGCCGATCGATTGCCGCGTCGTTGAAATGGTAGTGCAGGAGGTACCAGAGTTCAAAGCACTGATTCGAATAGGCGATATGGATGCGATTTTCGTCGGCCACCTTGAAGGCCCGATTGAAATTGCCCGGCTGAAACGAATCGCGGTCAAATACGCACCAGATCTGATTATAAGGCCGGCCTTCACTTGCAGCATCCTGTCCCCGGCGGATGGCGTCTTCCACAAGGCTCAAGGTGTTGGCGCCGGTTCCCCGTACATCTATCTCTACAAGCTCGACATTCAGGGGAAATTTTCGGAAGTAATTAGGCTCTGTCTTCTTGCCTTCGCAAAGGATAAGAACACGGTCACGGAGATAGCGCGTTTCAATGCGTCTGCTGTAATCCCGTTTCCTTTGCCAGGCCTTAGCCATCGCTTTCCTCACAGAAAAGCCACCTATGATCGCCGATGAAGGGAATTGCACCGTATTTTCCGAGGATGTAGTCCTTGCCGAAGGATGCTTCCTTTCGCACACCTTGAAGCTCAATCAAGGAATACAAGCTGGATACCCCGTACTGATCTTTTTCGGTAAACCAGATTTGATCCCGTCGAAAAAGTTTGTCGTTCAAAAGGTTTGTATCATGTGAAGCGAAGATCAACTGCGCATTTTTGTTGTTCATAGGCGAGTTGAAGAGCGACAAGACGAAGCGTGTGAGCAGCGGATGCAGCCGGGCGTCCATTTCATCTATAATGAGCACTTTGCCGGTCTCTATTGTATCCAAGAGCGGCCCGGCCATACTCAGAAACTTCTGGGTGCCGCCGGATTCATTTTCTTCCAAATCAAAAACAACTGTGCCTACGTCTTTGTTGTCTTTCCCATATTTCCGGTGCGTTGTTTTCAATTCCACTTCTGTTATATCTCGTTTTAAAATATCGCGTTTCATTTCTTCTGGCATGTCTTTCGGCAGCTTCTCGATGGTCAGTTTTTCTTCCCTCCCCTCAATATCGTCGATGCTGAGATCCGCAATGCGGGCTATTTCCATGAGCTGTCGCTTCTGTTCCGGCGTTTTTAACTTTTCTACAGTCACGCCAAGATATGCGTCATGCAGGCCATGAATAAACCTGAAATTCTTAAACCAAAGCAACAGATCCCTGGAAATTTTCCCATTGAACTGGGCGCAGACGGAAAGAAATAGAGCATTCTCCCGTGTTTTTGGTTCCAGATCCATACCCTCTTTAAAGCGGATGCGGTTCACTTCGATCCGGCTGCCTTCGCGCACAAAGAGTTTAGCTTCCTTTGTTGCCGGAACAGTGAAGAGCCATTCCGAATGCACCCTCTGACGATCAACTTCAAATCCATAGCGGTATGTATTGCCATTCTGAATAAACACGGCTTCAAAGAAGGAAGGCTTTTCTTCGCACTCAGTACTCAACTTGAAGGCATCGACATCTATCTCTTCGTTAACCTGGGTGTCTTTCGAAGAAGTAAGAACCATGCGACGCATGAAGCGCATAGCACTGAGCAGATTGCTCTTCCCGCTGGCGTTGGCGCCGTAAACAACGGCGCTCTTAACCAGACGCTTTTTCCCCCACGCAAAAACGTTGCTTTCCTGCAAAGCGTCGTCATTCGAAGCGACCATGCTGAACGTTACACGGTCTTTGAATGACAGAACATTGGCGACACTGAACTCTATAAGCATGACATCACCTTTCAAGAAATTGAACCTAATAATACTGAAGAGTGATATTTGAGTATTCTATTTGCAGAAATAACGCAAATAGAAAAATGATAGTGCCAAAAAAATAAATCTATTGATACTGGTTTCTACCGCCTGGATGGGGCATCCAGGGGATGGGCGAATTTGCGGAGCCGAGCCCGCATTTCATTTTACCGAGTCGATACTTCCGCCAGATCGTTAATTTTCATTTTATCCGCTAACTGGATTGATTCTCCGCGACGCCCGTGCGACTTTGTTTTTTCCCTCGCAATAATTCAATACGGACCGTGGCGCCCAGGACTTCGGCAACTCGCCGCAACATGCTTAAAGAATGGCCCTCATAGGATGGCGATTCCAGACGGCTGATCTGCTGCTGGGTGGTGCCCGCACACTGGGCAAGTTCCTTCTGTGACAATCCGGATTCTTGCCTCAATGCGGCCAGCTTCAGGGCGACGTCCCATGCTTCCCCTGCTTTCTGAAAACGAGCGGCAAAGTCCCTGTCTTTTAGTTGTTCTTCAAGGTATTTATCAAAATTCGTTTTCAGGGCGATGGCAGTTTTTCCATCTTTACCCCCGGGATCTTTTCGAAATCTCGAATGTTCACCGTGGCGACGGTGTAATCCAGGGAAATGGCGGTGGCGGCGATGATGAGGTCGTGGGCGCCCACGGTCCACCCCTTGCGGGCGATGGCGGCCCAGATGCGGGCGTAGATCCGGCCGACCATCAGATCGAAGGGGAAAACAGGAAAGGATTCGATCACCTTCTCCACAAAGGCCTGCCGCCGGAGTTTCCTCTCCTCCGTATCAGCCCGCTCGACGCCGTGCAGAAGTTCCGCCGCCGTGACGACGCTGATGCCGAAAGGCTCTTCCAACCGCCCCGCGATGAGGGCGTCGAGAGATTCATGACCGCGTTCGATGGCGATGATCGCCGAGGTGTCGAAGATTATGCCCATGGATTTCCCTCTCCGACGGGCGGCTGCACCGCGATGGCCTGTGCAATATCTCTCGCGAAGGCATCTCCATCATCTTCGAGACGGGGAAGGTTGCGTATGATTTCCTTGAGGTCAGACAGTTTCCGTTCCTTCAGAGAACCCGCCGCCGGCCCGATGGTCGCCGCCGGCTTTCCCCCCTTCAGGATCGTGTACTGTTCCCCCCGGTAACGGATGCTGTTAAGCAGTTCCGAGAAGTTCCGGACCGCGTCGGTGACGGTAATGGTCTGGATCATTGCTTCCTCCTGCAAAATATGATTATCGGATTTTATGATAATCAAAGATGGAAAGCAAGGTCTATAATCCGCAATAACCGGGACGGCTACTTATCCGATTCCACGTACTGGACCACCTTTTCGGCCA
>JAXMLI010000095.1:0-11633 GCA_034368785.1 Smithellaceae bacterium
TGCCTGAAATGACAAGTATTTGAGAACTTCCAGAGCGTCGGCAGCCTTGCGGTACAACTGTCGTCAGCGCCGGCAGGAACCGCGGACAGGATAAACCTGCCTTAAAGAAGGGATCGCCATCTGGCTCCTACGAGGAGATCTGCATTCACGGATTTACATCGGGCATGCTAACTTGACTCTGGAGTATCTCCAAACGGAAGGATTTAGCTTTTTCCCCATTCAATAACGCGAGACCCAGCTACTACAGAATATCTTCGCCTGTCAAGAAATATTTGCAAATCCCGTGGCATCTCTCAGCCCCGGCGCAGGAGATAGAGGGCGAAGGTATTGCCGCCGATAATCAATTCCTTGTCAATCGCAAGCTGATTATCCTTAATCAGGGCAGGCAACCCGCCGATAGACATGAAATTCCGGTAGTTTTGGAAATGCCTTCCGCCCGCGGCGGCCTCGACAATCAATATCCCGAGCTTCGTCAGCCACCCTTTAAGCGGGCGGGGACTGCCCGCGTGAAAATCGATGAAGAGGATCCGGCCGTCGCCCTTGAGGACCCGCTTGACCTCCGCAATCACCAAACCCCGGACGGCCTCATCCATCTCATGGAGGGCCAGCATGCAGATTACCAGGTCGAAGGTCCCTGCCGGATGAGGAATCCCCGCCGCATCGGAAAGCCGCAGGTCCGCCCCCTCGCCCAACCGCGCCCTCGCCATCGCGAGCATGGAGGGCGACTGGTCAATGCCATACAAGGCGCAACCATATTTCTGGTACATCCCCAGGTGAATTCCCGTGCCACAGCCAATATCCAAAATGGTCATTCCCGGTGCGGGCAGAAACATGCGCAGTCCGAAAGTCCTCAAGCCACGACTCAAGGGCCCGAAAATTCGGTCATAGATGGGCGCTACTCCCCGGTAGGGATCTTTGGACATCAGCGCCTCATTTCCAGGGAAATCTTATGGCAGTCTTTATGGCCCGGGAAGCCCCCTTTTTCATGTTGACTCTAATCAGCTCCCGGTACTCCTCGATCTCAAAGGTGTGGGTGAGCATGTCCTCCACCTGGATCTTCTTGTTTTCCATAAGCTCAAGGGCAATTTCGAAGGCATGTTTTCTCCCTTCCGGCGTATCATTGTATCCTTGGGCATAGCAGCCTTTGATCGTCTGGAGCTTGAGCCAAAGCGGCGTGGGATCGAAGGTCACCTTGGGGCCGATGCCGACAAGGCTGATCGTCCCGCAACCCGCCGTAACAAGAAGGGCCATCTGCAGGGTGCCGGAATGCCCAACCGTATCGAAGACCTTATCGAAGCCGCCCTGAACAATCCGCTCGCCCAGCATCGGTTTATACACCCTGGCGCCGGTAAACTTCTGGGCCGCCTCGATTATTCCGCCGGAAATCGTCTGATCGGCGCCGGACGCCCGGATATAGCCGGCGTGAAAAGGCGATGGTTCCACCACCGTAATGGCGCATCCGCTGCCCAGGCCCCGGATGGCCTTGACGATCATGGCCCCGATTACCCCGCCGCCGATGACCAGGACGCGATCGGAGTCGCAAGGCATGTTGTCCAAAACGGCCTGAATGCCCACGGCCAGGGGCTCGGTGAGGGCCGCGGCCTCGGCGCTTATCCCCGGGGGGACAGGGTATATCTGGCTCTTATGCGCGACCATGAACTCGGCGAAGCCTCCGCCGATGTCCTTGCAAATACCGGCGAACATGCCCGGGGAGAATCTCCCCTCGGCATATCTTTCGCAGTTACTCGGGCGACCCTGCTCGCATGTCGGGCAGACCGGGCTTATTCCCCGTACCGCACAGCCGAGCGCGGGATTTACCGTGACCAGATCGCCCACGGCGCAGTTGACCACCAGCTCCCCCCGCTCCACGATCTCCCCGCTGAGCTCATGCCCGAAGATGCAGGGGAAAGAGGTGAAGGGCGAGGCCATGGGCGAATCCTTTACGGTAAGAAGGTTCAGGTCGCTCCCGCAGAACCCGCAGAACCGCACCCTGATCTTCGCCCAGTCCGGACCCGGAAGCGTTGGTTCCGGGACCTCGGCCATTCTCACCGTAGCGAAGGGACCCTTAAAATAAAACGCCTTGCTGATCCTCCCCAGAACCTGCAGGGCGAGATAGCTGGGGACGGCGACATTGAAGAGCAATGCTTTCATGGGCTTACTCCATTTTTAGCGACTGGTAGAAGAGCGGCGTCGCGGGGCTGGTGACGGTGGGGTCCGTCATCACATTGATGCAGGAAGGTTTCCCCGATTCAAATGCCCGCCTGATCGCCGGGATGATATCCTCGTCCCTGGTGACGAATTCACCGTACCCGCCGAGACCCTCCACGATCTTCTCATAATGGCGCTCGCCCAGTTCCGCGCACTGGAGCCGGTCCGCACCGATAGAGAGTTCCTGCCCGTGTTTGATCATGCCCCAGGCCTGGTCATTGTTGATCACGCACAGGACGGGGATGTTATGGCGAACCATGGTATCGAACTCCATGGCGTTGAAGCCGAAGGAGCCATCGCCCTGCAACAGCAGAACCTTTTTATCCGGCCGGGCCAGCTTGGCCGCCATCGCGAAGGGAATGCCCGTCCCCAGGCAGCCGAACAGTCCCGCCGCCGTGGCCATTACCCCGGCCCTTTCCGTCGATCTGAATCCGACGAGCCCGAAATACTGGGTATCGCCGCCATCGATGACATAGATTGTATCCTCCCCCAGGGCCTCTTGTATCCGCGCTACCAGTCGGATGGGGTGGATCGGGCTTGTGGGCGACTCCCTCAGTTGCAGCTCGGACTCGATGAAGGCCAGGCTCGCCGTGCGCAGGGTTCTGATCCAGTCGCCATGATCTCCTTTCCCGACCTCTCCCAGTAACTGGCTGAGGACCGCGGAGGCATCACCCACCAGACCCACATCGGCCCGCCGGTTGCGGTCGATCTCATGGGGGTCGATGTCCATGCGGATGACCCTGGTTTCCGGGGGGATGATCGCGCCGGACTGGAGGAGCCAGTTGAACCGCAGGCCCACGGCAATGATCACATCCGCCTGGGTGATGCCGAACTGGAGTCCCACGTTTCCCAGCTCCCACTGGCACAGGGGATGGTTGTCGGGGAGTTCTCCCCGGCCATAGTTCAAAAGAAAGAAGGGGATTCCCGTTTTTTCCATGAACTGCCCCAGGGCGACGCGGCAGCCGCTCAATCCCAGGCCGCTCCCGCCGATGAAGAGGGGTTTCTTCGCCCCGTTGATCAGCTCCGCCGCCTGCTTCAGGTCCCCCTCATCAGGATGCACCCGGTATTTTCGCGTCCTATGTACCGGCATCGTTACCTGGTCCAGCGGAATCCTGATATTGAGGATATCGGGCGGCAATTCGAGGAATACCGGACCCGGTCTGCCCTCGACGGCATAGCGGAAGGCCAGGGAGAGGTATTCGGGGATACGTTTTATGTCATAACAGGTGGCTGCCCACTTGGTGATGGGCTTCACCAGATCGGGCTGGTTCAGCTCCTGAAGAGCGCCCTTGAGATCATCCCGCAGGGGATGGCGGCCGCAGAGCACCACGAGCGGGGCATTGTCCAGGTAGGCATTGGCGATGCCCGTCAGGGCATTGGTTAATCCCGGGCCGGCCGTAACCAGGGAAACCCCGGTCTGCCCGGTATATATCGACCAGGCCTGGGCCATCATGGCCGCCGCCTGCTCATGCCGCACATCGATGGCACGGATCTTATATTCCGTAAAACTGTCCAAAATGGCCTCGATGTGCCCCCCGGACAGACAGAAGACCGTTTCTACCCCTTCCACCTCCCGGAGATATTTTCCTACCAGGTGACCGCCGCGTATGAGTGTCATATATCCCCTCCCAGTTTGATTTAGGCCAGTCTGGAGGGACGCGCTCCGTCGCGTCCGCAACACCATTGCCACCGGCAAAAACCTGGCGACCATGACGGAGCATGGCCCTCCAAAGACCAGCGGAAAGTTACTTGCTGATATGTCGCCGCTACAGGGTGAGCTTCACGGCCTCGTTGAACCACTGGATGTAGTAGGCCATCCCCTCGACCTTAAGCTTGCCTTCCGCCGCGGCCAGAAAGGTGGCCTCGTCACGGCCGGAAGTCATCACCTTAAAGGCGATATTCGGATCGGCCCAGACCAGGGCCGCATCGAAGGGTTGGCTGGCCGTACGCTCCGAGGAAACCTTCCCTTTGTCAAAGATGAAGAGCCTGCCATATTTGCCATCACTGGTCTTTATAAGAATCCTCAGCCTGACAATGCCAATGTAGTTCCGGAACGCCTCATTCACCTTGGCAGCCCTTTTGAGTTTCAGGTAAAGCACCAATAAAAGCAGCGATAATTTCATGGGTACTTCCTTGCGGTTAAGGGTAATGGGGGGATGCTTTTAATAGGGATACGTAAATACTCTGGGAGACTGGCGAAGGATCATACCGGTCAGCGCGGGAAGAGTCAACAACGTTCTGAAACACGGTCCTGGCAACAGAATATTATTTGAATTCAAGGACATATTCATATATGAACTCAGCACGTCTGCGGGATGAGTTTTGATTGGAGGGGGAAACCAGTTAGCACTTATATTGATTGTTGGGACGCGTGAACAACCGTAGAGATCCTGAGGAAACTTATGCACAACAAAGAAGCCACCGCCCGTATCAAGATAAACAAGCTGCTCGAAGCGGCCGGCTGGCGATTCTTTCCGGAAGCGAGCGCGCCCGCCAACATCTGTCTTGAGCCCAGCGTGAAGATCAAGTCATCCGATCTGGAAGCACTTGGCGAGAACTTCGAGAAAACGAGCAAGGGCTTCATCGACTTCCTGCTGCTGGACGCCAAAGGCTTCCCGCTCATTGTCCTGGAGGCCAAATCGGAGGACAAGAACCCGCTCGTCGGCAAGGAGCAGGCCCGCAAATACGCCAAGTCCCAGAACTGCCGCTTCGTCATCCTCTCCAACGGCAACCTGCACTACTTCTGGGATCTGGAGCGCGGCAACCCTTACGTCATCACCTCCTTTCCGACCCCCGACTCGGTGATCGGCTACCAGAAAGTTACACCCAATCCGCAGTGCCTTATTGAGGAGCAGGTCAACGACGACTACATCGTTCTCACCCAGCGTCCGAACTATCAATCCGAAGCGGCGTGGAAGAGCGAGGCCGAGCGTCCCGGCTATATAAAGGCCAATAACCTGCGGTTTCTCAGGCCATATCAACTGAAGGCCATCCATTCCCTGCAACGGGCCGTGCAGGAGGGTAAAGACCGCTTCCTCTTCGAGATGGCCACCGGCACCGGTAAAACGCTCATTGCCGCCGCCGCGATTAAACTCTTTCTGCGCTCCGGCAATGCCCGGCGCGTTCTCTTTCTGGTTGATCGTCTCGAACTGGAGGATCAGGCCGGCAAGAAACCAACCTCGCCGTTGCTTTTGCTGTCCGCCGATTTCAAGACAGACATCTACAAGGAGAACCGCGACGACTGGCGGCGGGCGGAAATCGTCGTCACCACGGTGCAGTCGCTGCTTTTCAACAACAAGTACCAGCGGCTCTTCTCGCCGACCGATTTCGACCTGGTAATTTCCGACGAAGCGCATCGCTCCATCGGCGGCAACGCCCGCGCCGTGTTCGACTATTTCATCGGCTACAAGCTCGGCCTCACCGCCACACCGCGCGATTACCTCAGGCGGTTCGACAAAACCAGCCCTTCCACCCGCGACCCGCGCGAAGCCGAGCGCCGGCTGCTGCTGGATACTTATCGCACCTTCGGCTGCGAAAACAGCCAGCCCACCTATCGCTACTCGCTGCTCGACGGCGTGAAGGAAGGCTTCCTGATCAGCCCCACGGTGGTGGATGCCCGCACGGAGATCACCACCGAACTGCTTTCCGAAAAGGGCTACGCGGTGCTGGCCGTTACCGAAAATGAGGAGGATGCCGAGCAGACCTTTTACCAGAGGGATTTCGAGAAGAAGTTCTTCGCCGACGCCACCAACCAGCTTTTCTGCAAGACCTTTCTGGAAAACGCCCTGCGTGATCCGGTCAGCGGGGAGATCGGCAAATCCATCATCTTCGCGGTCAGTCAGAACCACGCCGCCAAGCTGGCGCAGACACTCAATCAGATGGCCGACCGCATGTTCCCCGGCAAGTACCAGTCCGACTTCGCCCTGCAGGTCACATCAATGATCCCCGACGCCCAGCAGTTCACCATCAACTTTGCCAACAACAACCTGCTCGGTTCGGCCAACTTTCTGCCCGCCTACAAGACCAGCAAGGCCCGCGTCTGCGTGACAGTGGGCATGATGACCACGGGCTACGACTGCACCGACATCCTCAATCTCGGTCTGCTCCGCCCGATTTTCTCGCCGACGGACTTCATCCAGATCAAGGGGCGCGGCACCCGCAAGCACAACTTCCTCGAACAGCTTTTCGACGACAGCCTCAAGGATGGCGTTTTGCAGCCGCAGAAATTCGCCTTCAAGCTCTTCGACTTCTTCGCCAACTGCGAGTACTTCGAGGAGAAGTTCAATTACGACGAGGTACTGAAGCTCCCACTGCCCCAGGGCAAGGACCGAGATGACGGCGGAGGAACAGGCCCGGTGGTGGTTGGCGGCGCCTACGAGCATCTCGGGGAGGACATCCTCGCCTCGATGAAAGTCGAAGAAATCGGCTACGAGGGGATGAAGATCGACCGCATGTTCTTCGAGAAATTCGAGGACTCCATGCGCGAGAACGAGACCATCGCGAAAGCCGTCGAGTCAGGACAATGGGATCGCGTCATCGACTACGTGAACCGCGAGGTCTTCGACAAACCAGAAGAATATTACAATCTCGACAAGCTGCGCAAAGCCGCCGCTGTGGACCGCCGCCTGACCCTGCGGGAAATCCTCGAAAAGATCTTCGGCCTCATCCCGCGCTTCAAATCCAGGGACGAACTGCTGGAAGAGGAGTTCGCCAAGTTCGTCGCCGACGCCAAGCCCGAAGAGGCCGCCGCCATCCCGGCCATCAGGACCTATTTCAAGGCCTACGTTACCAGCGATCAGGTGCGCCACATCATCGAGAGTCGCCAGTACACCGATCTGGCCACCAACCCGGTCTTTTCCACCCGCGACTTCCGCGCCGTGCCGGCGAAGTATCGCACACTTATCCCAGAATACGTCAAGGATTACGTCTCCTTGAACCAGTTCGCCGCGTAAGGGATGGATGAAATGACTGCCAGTGAGCCGCTGATACCTACGCATGGCGGCTACCGAAACCTCAAGAGTTTTCAGGTGGCACAGCTGATTTATGACGTAACAGTCCGTTTTTCCGACCGCTATATCGAAAAACGGAGCCGTACCCACGATCAGATGGTGCAGGCGGCCAGGTCGGGTGTGCAGAACATCGCCGAGGGGAGTCAAGCTTCAGGAACCTCGAAAAAGACCGAACTCAAACTCACCAACGTGGCGCGGGCCAGCTTGGAAGAACTCCGCCTCGATTACGAGGATTTTCTGCGCCAGCACGGCCTGAAGATCTGGGACCGTGAAGATCCCCGCCGGCAGAACCTCATTGATCGCCGGTGTACCACCGCCGATGAAGTGGCGCAGTGGGTGAAGGAAGAGCATGACCGTGGACGGACTGGACCAGGTGGACGTTGTGGACAGTTTTTGTCCAGCCCATCCACCAAGTCCACGATGTCCACCCCCTCCACCTTCCCCGAGCTTGCCGCCAACGCCTCACTGGTGTTGCTGGCCGTTGCCTGCAGCCTTCTCGACCGCCAGATTGCCGCCCAGGCAAAGGCATTCGAAACCGAGGGGGGCTTCACCGAGCGCCTCTACCGCGTCCGCTCGGAAAAACGTTCATCACGCCCCTTGTCCACCCGGTCCACCAAGTCCACCCCGTCCACTAAAGATTAAGGAGTTTCATGCTTGACACCGATACCAAGCGCCGCATCGACACCGCCCGCGACATTCTCGTGGGGAAAGTGCCCGACCCCAAAAGCCAGGTCGAGCAGATCACCATCGCCCTTATCTACAAGTTCATGGACGACATGGACGCCGAGAGCGAGGAGTTCGGCGGGAAGCGCAAGTTCTTCGCCGGGGAATTTGCCCGTTACGGCTGGGCCAAACTCATGCGCTCCGGACTGGGCGGCCACGAGACCCTGAACCTTTACGCCGAAGCCATCGCCAAGATGCCGGAAAACCCCGGCATTCCGCTGCTCTTCCGCGATATCTTCAAGAACGCCTACCTGCCCTACCGCGATCCCGAGACCCTGCGGGCCTTCCTCAAGATCATCGACGAGTTCAGCTACGACCATAGCGAACGGCTCGGCGACGCCTTCGAGTATCTGCTCTCCGTGCTCGGCTCCCAGGGCGACGCCGGACAGTTCCGCACACCGCGCCACATCATTGATTTCATGGTAGGAATCATCGACCCGAAGAAGACCGAGACCGTGCTGGACCCGGCCTGCGGCACTGCCGGCTTCTTGATCTCCTCCTATAAGCACATCATGAAGGCCAACACCGATGCCAAGGGCAACAGCACCCTGACGCCGGACGAAAAAGGCCGCCTCGCGCAGAACTTCAAGGGCTACGACATCTCGCCCGACATGGTGCGCCTCAGCTTGGTGAACCTGTACCTGCACGGCTTCGCCGACCCGCATATTTACGAGTACGACACCCTGACCAGCCAGGAGCGCTGGAACGAATACGCCGACGTGATCCTCGCCAATCCGCCCTTCATGTCGCCGAAGGGCGGCATCAAGCCCCACAACCGCTTCTCGGTTCAGTCCAAGCGCAGCGAAGTGCTGTTCGTGGACTACATGGCCGAGCACCTCACCACTACAGGTCGCGCCGGAATCATCGTGCCCGAAGGCATCATCTTCCAGAGCCAGACCGCCTACAAGCAATTGCGCAAGATGCTGGTGGAGGAGAGCCTCGTCGCCGTCGTTTCGCTGCCGGCGGGGGTGTTCAACCCCTATTCCGGCGTCAAGACCTCAATCCTGATCCTCGACAAGTCCTTGGCGAAAAAGACCGACCGCATCGCCTTTTTCAAGATCGAGAACGACGGCTTCGGCCTCGGCGCCCAGCGCCGCGAGATTGACAAGAACGACCTGCCAGCCGCCGCCGCATTCCTGAAATCCTGGTTCCAGTCCACCACGTCCATCTCGTCCACACCGTCCACCCCCAACGGCCTGATCGTGGAGAAGGCGAGGATCGCCACGAATGGCGACTACAACCTCAGCGGGGAGCGGTATCGGGCGGGAATCGTCCGTGCCTCTCACTATCCACTCGTTCCAATCGGTGAGGTCTGCGAACTCATTGGTGGCGCCACACCGTCAAAGCAAAACGAGTCTTACTGGCAAAATGGCTCGGTGAAGTGGATTTCCTCAAAGCATATCGACGAACGCGGGCAGATTACCGGCTACGAACTTATCTCGAAAAAAGCCGTCGAAGAGTCGTCCACGAAAGTCGCCCCCAAGAACTCGACGATCATCATCACGCGCGTCTCAGTTGGGAAGTTCGCATTCGCGGATGATGCCTATGCAGTAAACCAAGACCTCACTGCGCTCGTCTCCAAGGATACCGAACGTCTTGCCCCGGAATTCATACGAGTCGTCGCGCCTCATATCGCGACGGTTGTTGAGCGTAATGCGGAGGGGATCGGTGTTCGCGGCGTCACTCGCAGCTTTCTGTCAGAACTCCAAATCCCCCTCCCCCCGCTGGCGGTGCAACAGGAGATCGTGGCGGAGATCGAGGGCTACCAGAAAGTCATCAACGGCGCCCGCGCCGTCCTCGACCACTACCGCCCCCACATCCCCATCCACCCCGACTGGCCGAAAAGTCACCTTGGCAGCCTCGCTATGAATCTTGATTCACGCCGTATACCCATCACCAAAGGCGACCGTAAGGAAGGTCCGTTCCCTTACTATGGCGCTTCGGGAATCGTCGATCATGTCGCCGATTACATCTTTGACGAAGACATCCTGCTCATTTCGGAAGATGGTGCGAACCTGCTCGCTCGCTCAACACCCATTGCGTTTTCGGTTTCGGGAAAATGCTGGGTCAACAACCACGCTCACGTTTTGAAGTTCGCAAATCTGGCCACACAGAAGTTCGTGGAGGTCTATCTCAACTCTATTTCTATCGAGGAGTATGTCACGGGTGCGGCGCAGCCTAAGCTGAACCAAGAAGCGCTGAACCGCATTCCAATTCCGATCCCTAAGGATGTCGCCATGCAACAAGTGCTCGTGGCCGAGATCGAAGCCGAGCAAGCCCTGGTAGCCGCCAACCGCGAACTGATCGCCCGCTTCGAAAAGAAGATCCAGGCCACACTCGCCCGCGTCTGGGGGGAAGAGACGTGAAATATAATAAGGAGGATAAAATCCATGAATGGCAAAGCGTTAGCCGTTTTTGAAAACTACAAAATCCGACGTCATTACGACGAAGAGAATGAACGGTGGTATTTTTCAGTAGTCGATATTGTCGCGGCGCTGATCCAACAGCCGGATTATCAGGCGGCACGAAACTACTGGAAAGTGTTGAAAAATCGCTTAAATAAAGAGGGTAGCGAGTCGGTTACAAAATGTAACCGACTGAAACTGGAAGCCGCGGATGGGAAAAAATACCTTACCGACGTTGCCGATCCGGAAACGCTGCTGCGCCTGATACAGTCTGTTCCGAGTCCCAAGGCAGAGCCGATCAAGCTCTGGCTGGCAAAAGTCGGTTATGAACGCCTGCAGGATATGAGCGACCCTGCCCGTTCGCTGGACCGCGCCCGTGAATATTGGCAGCAGCACGGCAGAAGCGAGAAGTGGATCCAGCAACGCATGATGGGGCAGGAAACCCGCAACAAGCTTACCGATTACTGGAAAGAACATGAAATAACCAAAGAAGATGAGTACGCCATTCTGACCAATATCATTCATCAGGAATGGAGCGGGGTTTCAGTGAAGAAACACAAAGATATCAAAGGCCTTAAAACACAGAATCTGCGCGACCATATGAGCGAAGCGGAGATTATCTTTACGGCTCTGGCTGAATTGTCGACACGACAAATTGCCGAAAGCGTCGATGCCACCGGCATGCCCGAAAACAAAGATGCCGGAATTAAAGGCGGCAGTATAGCAAAAGGCGCCCGCCTGGAACTGGAAACAAAAACGGGTAAAAGCGTAATTACCGGAGATAACTATCTTCCGCCGGCGAGGAAGCCAAAGCAGATCACAAAAACGTAATGGCTGGGGGAATATGCCGAGAAGAAGATCCAGGCCACCCTCGCCCGCGTCTGGGGTGAGGCAAGTGCAAATAACGCTTGATATTACTAACGCAGCCCGTTAGTATTTATCCATGATCTCGACATTCAAGTGCACCGACACTGAAGCCCTGTTCAACGGCAAGCGGGTTGCCCGTTTCGTAAATATCCAAGTCGTGGCCTTGCGTAAGCTGGCGATGCTCAACCGGGCGGAAAACTTGGGAGATCTGCGTATTCCGCCCAATAACAGGTTGGAGCAGTTGAAGCGTGACCGAGTCGGGCAATGGAGCGTCCGCATCAACGATCAATGGCGCGTATGCTTCCGCTTCGAGGGCGGCCACGCTTACGACGTTGAGATCGTCGATTACCATTGAAGGAGAGTCATCATGCCGCGTGAAATACCTTACCCTGCCCCCGGAGAAATCTTGCTGGAGGAATTT
>JAXMLI010000096.1:0-8897 GCA_034368785.1 Smithellaceae bacterium
TCTTTGATGGTCTCGTAAAAAAAGTAAAAAATGTTAGTTTCGGGACGGCTTTGTAAAAAGTCCGCAGGCGAGGCGCGCAAATCCCGAGGAATGAGGCGTACTTTACCGTACGCCGCAATGACGAGGGATGCGGCGCAACGAAGCAGCCGGATTTTTTACGAAGTCGTCGGGTGGGAGAATGATGGATATTGCGCCTTTAGGCATCAGACTGGCAAAAACAGCGGGTTTCTGCATGGGGGTAAAGCGGGCGGTGGATATGGCCCTGGATATCGCCCGGAAAAAGCGCTCAGGTCAGATCTATACCTACGGACCCCTGATCCATAATCCCCAGACCATGGAATTGCTTCAGGCGCAGGGGATAAAGACCCTTGATGATCTGGAATCCCTCCGGGGAGGAGATGTCACGATCATTATCAGGGCGCATGGCATTTCGCCCCGGGAGAAAAAGAAGATCAAGGATCTGGGATATGAGGTGATAGATGCAACCTGCCCGCGGGTTGTCCATGTGCAGGCCATAATCAAGAAGCACGAGATCAAGGGTTATCATATCCTTATCGTAGGCGATCCTGATCATCCCGAGGTTAATGGTCTTTTGGGATATGCCGGTAATCGGGGCCGGGTCGTCAATGACCCGGAAGAGGTGCGGGGATTGCCCCCGATGGAAAAGGTCTGTGTGGTGGCCCAGACCACCCAGGACGCGGCGTTATATGAAAAGACAATTCAGGAAGTGAAGATCAAATATCCCCAGGCGGTTTTTTACGACACGATCTGTGATTCCACCGCGATGAGGCAGAAAGAGGTATGTGAGATGGCCTCCGAGATGGAGGCCATGGTCATCGTGGGCGGCAAAAACAGCGCCAATACAAAAAGGCTGGCCCAACTGTGCGAGGCGCAGGGGGTTGACACCTTCCTTATCGAAACGGCCGATGAACTTGACGAAAAGAGGATAGGCCCCTTTAAGAGGATCGGCATCTCCGCCGGGGCCTCTACACCCAACTGGATTATCGACCAGGTGATGGACAAGGTTGTGGCCTGTCAGCATACCCAAACCCCGTTCCTGGGGGGGCTCTTGCGTCTCTGGGCCTGGCTGATCAGGAACGATATATACGCCGCCCTCGGCGCTGCCAGTCTTGCCTTTACCGGAGCGGTCCTTATTGGCAGGGAGATAAAGGCGGGTGAAATGCTGATTGCCTCGGCCTATGTCTACGGCATGCACAACCTGAACAGATATATCAACTGGAGGATTGCCGGCACTGCTGGACCCCGCCGCAATGATCTTTACCTCATTAACGAAAATCGCTGCCTTTTTGCCTCAATCCTCGCGATTATAACGGCCCTGGCCTTTTCCTTCCAGGCCGGGATAAGGCCTGTTATCCTCCTTGCGGTGATTTCCCTCCTGGGCATTTTGTATCATGTGCGGATCTTCCCGTCCGGATTCAGGTTCAGGAGCATCAGTGATATCCCTGGTTCAAAGAATATATCCATGGCCCTGGCCTGGGCAACGGTGGCCGTCATCTTGCCCTATCTGCGGGAAGGCGCGGTCTCTTTCAGCGGACTCACGGTCTCTTTTATTTTCATATTTTACCTCGTTTTCAGCAGATCCGTACTTTCAGACATCCGGGATATCCAGAGCGACCGGCTGAAGGGGAGGGAGACCATGCCGGTCCTGCTGGGGATGAACTATGTGCGCCGTTTCGTCACGGTATTTTCCCTCCCGGTCCTGCTTATGATCGCCGTGGCGGGATTAACCGGCCTGGTTGCGGGCGTCGGGCCAGCACTTGCCATTTGTCTTTTTTATGTATGGATTTGTTTAAGGCTTTGTGATAGGAGGCTTGGCGTTTCAAGCTTTGTGATGGAAGGCCTTCTGGAGACAAATTATCTCCTGGCGGGCGGTGTTGCTTTGATGTGGCTCCTCTTACGGTAACGAAGGATCGGGAAGGCGGGTTTTAATGGGGAGAATATTTACCTTGTCCCTGGTATTCATAATGGCCGTTGCCTTGATGGGATGTGACGCGCTGAGGCAGGCCCGGGTGGCGCCGGACGGACAAGAGTTCCCCCGGGGGAGGATCGGGCTGTTCCCCGCGGACGCAGGCAGGTATGAGGAGGCCAGGGAGACCGTAGAAAAAAGTCTCGCCGAGTTGCTGAAGGACAGAAAGACCTTTACGGAGGTCCTGAGCCCCCTGGTCTTGATTAATGACCTGAAAACCGCGGAAAAACGACAGCTCGTAAATGAGTATATTCGGAAGCTCACGATCCTGAATTATTCCGATCCCGAGATGAGCAAAAGTATCGGCGAGGCCCTGGGAATAGATGCCTTCCTCCTTTCAAAAGTGGAATACTGGGGATACTCAACGGAAAAGGACAAGGATGTCGCAAAAATTGGCCTGGGGCTTATCATCATAGAAGCAAAAACCGGCGCGATCCGGTGGCGCGCGGTTCAATATCAATCCCGGGATTTTTTATTAATCAGGCCGGCCCTGGCCGATGTGGCGAGGGATCTCTTGAAGAAGATGATAAACCAGATGCCCCAATGAAGACGCCCTCGTAAAAAGTCGCAAAAGCCTTGCATTTAGGACGGCTTTGTAAAAAGGCCCCCGGCCTTCGCCGGGGCAGGCTGCGGCAAGGCGCGCAAATCCCGAGGAATGAGGCGTCGGGGGAGGGGGCTTGTTCCGGAAGCCCAAAGGGATCGGAACGTGTCCCCGGAATACGCCGCAGTGACGAGGGATGAAGCGCAACGCAGCATCCGGACTTTTTACAAAGTCGTCATACTTGATAAATGATGCAAGAAAAATGGGAGGCGGAAAAATGAAAGAAAAGGTACAGGCGGCGCTGGAAAATATCAGGCCGAATCTGCAGGCCGACGGCGGGGATGTGGAATTGGTGGAAGTGACCGAAGAGGGAGTGGTAAAGGTGAGATTGCTGGGCGCCTGCCACGGCTGTCCCATGTCTCAGATGACGTTAAAAATGGGGATCGAAAAGTATTTACAAAAAGAGATCCCTGAAGTAAAGGAAGTGCAGTCCGTTTAGTGATTTTAACGGACGAAGATAAAATGATTTTAAGGAGAGATGATATGGCGTATGTGATTACAGATGAGTGTATCGCTTGCGGGGCTTGCGAGTCGGAATGTCCGGTTGAAGCCATCAGTGAAGGCGAAGACAAGTACGTTATCGATGCTAAACTTTGCACTGACTGCGGTGATTGTGCCGCCCAATGCCCTGTCGAGGCGATAATCCCCGGCGAGTAACAGCACAATAGGATCAGCCTGTCAGGGGAGGTGCCGGTATCGTCCGATGCGCGCGCCTCCCCTGATTTTTTATCTAAAGGTTGCCAATTTGTCTCAAAACAAGGGTTACTTCATTACTTTTGAAGGTATCGAAGGATGCGGAAAGACCACCCAGGTCGCCCTCGCGGGGAAATATCTCGGCGCCTGTGGAATACCTCATCTTCTGACGGCCGAGCCGGGAGGCACCGTACTGGGCGAGCAGATCCGCAGGCTGATCCTCCACGAAACCAAAGTGAGGATGGCCCCTGAATCGGAGCTTCTCCTCTTCAGCGCGGCCAGAGCGCAGCATGTCGAGGAGATAATACGTCCGTCGCTGGAAAGCGGCAGCTGGGTTCTTTGCGACCGTTTTTCTGACGCGACCATCGCCTATCAGGGCTATGGGAGAGGTTTGGATCTGGATTTGATTTGTCGTCTGAACCGGTTTTCCTCCCGGGCACTTGTACCTGACCTGACTATACTTTTCGATACGCCGGTACAAACAGGACTACAGAGGGCGCGAAGTAAAACGGCCAACTTGACCGGCTGTCTTCAGGGCGACCGGATTGAAGGCGAGGACCTTCATTTCCATCAGCGGGTGAGGGACGGCTATCTGCGATTGGCGGAACAGGAACCGGCGAGACTTAGAATTGTTGATGGAACCAAGGATATTGAAGCGATCCACTCTGAGGTATGCACCTGCCTGGACGCCCTGAGATAATTTTCCTATGCCTTTTTCCGATATTTACGGACATGAAAAACAGATCGGCATCATCAGGCAAGCACTGGCGCTGGAGCGGGTGCCACATGCCTATCTGTTCCATGGAATACCGGGGGTGGGGAAAATGAGTACGGCCGTTGCGCTGGCGCAGGCGCTGAATTGTCTCGATGAAACGGCGGTTGGCGATGCCTGCGGCCATTGCCTTTCCTGCCGGAAAATCGCGAAGGGGAACCATCCTGACGTGTTTTTCGTCAAGGCGGACGGCCAGTTCATCCGGATTGAGATGGTCAGGGAGATCCGGAATATCATGATATTCAGACCAATGGAGGCGCGAATCAGGCTGTTCATAATGACGGACGCGGACAGGATGAATACCGCTGCCGCTAATGCCCTGCTCAAGACCCTGGAAGAGCCCTCGTCGAATACCATCCTGATCCTGATCACCACCAGGCCCGGGCAGTTGCCGCCGACGATCATCTCCCGTTGCCAGCAGATAAGGTTCAATCCCCTCCCAAAAGAAAAGATAATCTCTTGCCTGATGAGGGATGGGTCTGTCTCAAGTGAGATAGCCGAAGAGTTATCCCTGGCCTCGGGCGGCAGTATCGGCAAAGCCGTAAAGATGCTAAGCGAGGGTGAGAGGGACAAGAGAACGGAATTGATAGACAAATTGCTGAAAATCCCCCGGGGAGCGCAGTGGGCAACACTTGGCGACAACTTTGGCCAGGACAGGGAGACGATCATTGACAGACTGATGATCTGGAAGTCCCTCTTGCGGGATGCGCTAGTTTACGCGACAACCGGCGGAGCAACCGAGTTGCTCAACCCCGCAGGCAGGGAGGCCATCGCCTACTACGCCGACCAATATGATGCCCCGAGGCTGCTGAAACAGATTAGTGCGGTTGAAGACGCCCTCCGGGCGATCGAGTATAATGCCAACAAACAATTGACTTTAGAGGCAATGCTAATTAGAACTAGCGGGTAGACTGGGTCTTTCCAGCGGGCGGAAAATACATGGATAAGGATTATTCAGATAACTTGGCAGAGGCGAATAATTATTCGCCCCTACAGACAGTCGCGGGATGCGTTTGCCCGTGCCAGACTACCGTGGTCGAGGCAACCCCTCCGAGAAACCTGATCGGAATCAAGTTTCGCCCCGAAGGGAAGACCTACACCTTTCTCGCGGGCGATCATGAATTAAAAAAGGACGAACTCGTCCTGGTCGATACGGAGAATGGTCTATCCATGGGGAAGGTGGTTACTGAAACCTTCAGCCTCTCCCCGGGGAAAATGCCCCCGAACCTGAAGCCGGTAGTAAGAATTGCCTCTGATGAAGATTTAAAAACCCAGGCGTCAAACAAAAAGCTCGAAGATGACGCCGCGGCGCTTTTTAAAGAGAAGGTGCGCTTGAGGGGGCTTCCGATGAAGCTCGTTGATGTGGATTGCCTCTTCGACAGAAGCAAGCTGCTCTTTTATTTTTCCTCGGAAAGCAGGGTCGATTTCCGGGAACTGGTCAAGGATCTGGTCCAGAAGTATCGTATCAAGATCGAGCTGAGACAGATCGGCGCCCGGCATGAAGCCCGGATCATCAAGGGGATGGGGATATGTGGACGGGAGGTATGCTGTGCCGTTCTGCACCGGAATAACGACCGCGTCTCGGTAAAAATGGCCAAGGAGCAGAATATGTCTCTGAATCCCGAGAAGATCTCGGGGTTGTGCGGGAGGCTCATGTGCTGCCTTGGTTATGAATACGAGACCTATGTGGAACTCAAACGAACAATGCCGAAGTGCAACAAGATAGTAAATACACCCCAGGGGCGCGGGAAGGTAGTCCGTCAAAATATCCTGACTGGTGAAGCCACAGTCCAGCTTGAAGACGGCAAAGACGTTATCGTATCTTTCAAAGA
This sequence comes from Smithellaceae bacterium, assembly GCA_034368785.1. GTDB lineage: Bacteria > Desulfobacterota > Syntrophia > Syntrophales > CAMTWB01 > CAMTWB01. Next base: position 5,886 of record JAXMLI010000096.1, read on the forward strand.
CATTGCCATTGCCGGTCCCTGCTGCGGCAGGGAAGGCTGAGTGCTGGGGTCAGGGGTCGGGGGTTAGGGATTAGCGATTGGGGAAAGTCAGTAACGATAAAAAGCTATCGAGAAGAAGACCACACCCTGATCTCCGGCCCCTGGCCCCCGGCGCCCGTGAACGGTTACAAAGTTTGAACAACTGATCAAAAACCAGGAAGGAGTTCATGGACAAGGTATTCTATATCACCACACCTATCTACTATGTGAATGCATCGCCTCACCTGGGACATGCCTACACCACGATAGTTGCCGATGTACTGGCCCGTTATCATCGACTCAAGGGGTACGATACCTTTTTTTGCACAGGAACCGATGAACATGGCGACAAGATTGTTGAAGCCGCAGTCAGATCCGGTATTGAACCGGCCGCATACGCGGACAGGATCAGCTCCCAATTCCGGGAACTATGGCCCCAGCTTGCCATCACCAATGATTACTTTATCAGGACTACCGATAAGAACCATATAGATACGGTCAGAGGCATCCTGCAGAAGGTCTATGACGCGGGGGATATATATTTCGGCAGCTATGAAGGCTACTATTGTGTGGGATGCGAAAGATTCTATACGGAGAAGGAACTTCTCGACGGCAACTGTCCTGATCACCAGCTGCCGCCGGAGTACCGCAAGGAAAGCAATTATTTCTTCCGGATGAGCAAATATCAGGATTGGCTTATAGGACACATAAAGGAAAATCCGGATTTCATCAGGCAGGAAAGATACCGCAACGAAGCGCTGGCCTTCCTCCGGGAACCACTGGAGGATCTCTGTATCTCCCGGCCAAAGACCAGATTGACCTGGGGGATAACCCTGCCCTTCGACGATAATTATGTGACCTATGTCTGGTTTGACGCCTTGATCAACTATGTTACCGCCCTGGGGTATCCGGAAGGTGCTAATTTCCGCACCTACTGGCCCGTGGCAGAGCATCTGATCGCCAAGGATATCCTAAAGCCCCACGGCATATACTGGTCCACCATGCTGAAGGCGGCCGGCATCGAGCCCTACCGTCACCTTAACGTGCACGGCTACTGGAATATCGACCAGAGCAAGATGTCCAAGGCGGTGGGCAATATTGTAAAGCCCCTGGATCTTAAGGACAAGTACGGTCTTGATCCCTTCCGTTATTTCCTGATGAGAGACATGGTGTTCGGCCTGGATTCCGGTTTTTCCGAGGATGCGTTCGTCCAGCGGATAAACTCGGATCTGGCAAATGACCTGGGCAACCTCGTGAGCAGGTCCTTGACGATGGCCGTGCGATATTGTAATGGCCGGGTGCCGGAGAGGCAGGGGAGTCCGGGGGAACATCACACGCTGCCGGAGCGGGCCTCCACCCTGCTTTCGGAGTACGAGGCGGCCTTCGAGGAACTGGCCTTCCATAAGGCCCTGATGGCCATTTGGGATTTTGTGAATCTGGCCAATAAATATATCGTCGCCCAGGAACCCTGGGTGTTGGCGAGGGATCCTGACCGGCGGGGAATCCTTGAGGAGGTGATTTATAATATCCTCGAGGCCCTGAGGGTGACGGCGGTCCTTGTCGCACCCTTCATGCCGGAATCTTCCGGCAAAATCCTTGAACAACTTGGGATGAAAGCGGCAGGCAGTTCCGATTATGAGACACTGAAAAGCTGGGGCGGGCTGCCGTCCGGCAATGAGATAAAAATCGCGGGCGCTCTGTTCCCCCGGGTCCAGACAGATAAGGAAGCGAGGCAGGATAATGAGAAGGAACCCCGGCCAATGACATTGAAAGATGAAATCACCTACGAAGAGTTCCAGCGGATGGACCTCAGGGTCGCAAAAATCCTCCAGGCCGAGGCGGTGCCCAAATCGAAGAAACTCGTAAAACTGAAGATCGATTTCGGGGAGGAGAGGACGATTGTGGCCGGCATCGGCGCTGATTATTCCCCCGCTGAACTCGTGGGAAAAAACATCGTGATTCTGGCCAACCTGAAACCGGCCAAGTTGATGGGGATTGAGTCGCAGGGGATGCTTCTGGCCGTTGAGGGAGAAGAAAAGTTGTCCCTCCTTTCCTATGACCGGCCGCCGAAAATAGGGGCCGGGGTAAAATAAAGGCCACGGGAGGGATATTGGAAAGAAAACGGATATTAAGCGGGATGCGTCCCACGGGCAGACTCCATCTGGGAAACCTTCACGGCGCCCTGGGCAACTGGATAGAGCTTCAGAATGAGGGCATTTACGACTGTTTTTATTTTGTGGCCGACTGGCATGCCTTGACCACAGATTACAGTGATACGGGCAACCTGCGGGAAAACACGGTGGATATGCTGGTTGATTGGCTGAGCTGCGGCCTGGACCCGCAAATCAGCACCCTTTTTGTTCAGTCAAGGATAAAGGAGCATGCCGAGTTATTTGTCATCCTGTCCATGATAACACCCCTGTCATGGCTCGAGAGAAATCCCACCTATAAGGAAGTCGAGGCCGAATTGACCGACCGGGAGCTGGGTACCTTCGGTTTTTTGGGTTATCCGGTGCTGCAGGCCGCCGATATTATCATGTACAAGGCCGGAGGCGTACCGGTCGGGGTGGATCAGTTGCCCCATGTGGAACTTACCAGGGAGATCACCCGGAGGTTTAATTACCTCTATGGCGAGGTCTTTCCCATTCCCGATGCCTTGCTTACGAGCATACCGAAGCTTCTTGGGATCGACGGGAGAAAAATGAGCAAATCCTACAACAATTCTATTTATCTCTCTGATCGCGGGGAAGATTTAAAAAACAAGGTGGCCTCGATGTTTACCGATCCGCAGCGGATGAGAAGGAGAGATCCCGGAAGGCCCGAGGTCTGCAACGTATTTTCCTTCCATCAGATATATTCTTCCGCCGCGAGTACCAAGGAAATAGAAGGCCAATGCCGGACGGCGGGCATCGGCTGTACGGATTGCAAGGGCGCCTTGGCCCTCCGGATCGCGGAATCGATGGCGCCAATTCATGAACGCCAGGTCTATTATCG
>JAXMLI010000097.1:0-3923 GCA_034368785.1 Smithellaceae bacterium
CCCGGCCGCGCCCCAACTGACGCCGGACAAGAAGAATTTCAACGGCTACATCACGTTGGGCTTCGCCTGTCTGAACTGCCATTCCGACCGGGATGCGGCCTGGGCGGCAAAGTACGCCAAGGGGATCCATCGGGTAGGAAAATAATCAACAGTCAATTGCCTGCAATAACAAGAAGGGGGAGCGAAGGCTCCCCTTTTTTTATTCATAAATACTTTTTTTAGTTCAGGTTTTGTTCCTCCCCCCTTCAAGGGAGGCTCTGGGAGGGGCCGTGCCCTATTCCTCCTCCTTCGAGGGGGTGTTAGGAAAGGGCACTGCCCTATACCTCCCCCTTCAAAGGGGAGGTTAGGAGGGGGATGGGGTTTTAGTTGCGGTGGGGTCATTTAACCCCATCCCCACCCCGACCCTCCCCTTGAAGGGGAGGGAGATTGGGGCTTTAGGCTTCCCCTTGAAAGGGGGGGAGTTTGGGGTTTTAGGCTTCCCCTTCAAGGGGATGGAGAAGGTGCTGTAAAGACGGCGTGGCTCAAAAAGGACCTGCTAAGGCAAGCGCAATATTCTAACCGGACATGTGTATTTTATGACAAATCCCCCTGCCTCCTATTTTTGTCGCACACCCGAGAGAGTCCCTCCATTGACGTCGTCAGGGTTGGTTCCCATAGATGCCCTCGTAGAGACGGCTGAAATCGTCCTTGCCTGCGGCCAGGAACATGGTCAGGGGCATGGCCTCCCGGGCCAGGCAGAGCATCTTTTCCACGAGCTGGCGGATATCCCACTGGGCGTGCCGATCGGCGCGGAGCCGAGCCATGTGGTAGAGTTCCCGCGCGTTGACCTTCAGGGCCACCCGCCGCCGGTGGGCATTGGTCAGGATATAGCCGGCCGCCGTCGGAGTTACTTTTTCTATGCGGCGATAAAGCTCTTCGGTCTCTTTCACCATCTCCAGAAACGGTCCGGGGAGGCCTGCCTCGGCGATTCCGGGGGGAATGGTAACCCCCAGATTTGGATCGTAGTCCTGGCAGGTGATCGTTGTCATCCGGTGTCGCTTCAACTGGGCATAACAGGAGGCGCTGATGGTTACTTCAAAGAGGAAATCGCCATATTCAAATTCCCGCAGCACCGGATCATAGGCCTTCATGTGCCGGCAGGCGGTTTTGAACAGATCGACCTTTGCCTGCCGGTCCAGGCCTTCCACCAGGGAAAGGCAAGAGGAAAGAGTCTTTTGGGTAGAGGAATGGATCAGGGCAGCCAGGACCCGGTCATCCCCGCCGGGGGTGGCGGAGATCAAAACGACCTCTTCCGCCCCCGGCAGATCAACGGCCGCAGAAACGCCGCCTCCGCGCCAGGAGCGGCAGCTGTCCGCCAACTCGGCCCTGGTCAAGCGGTCGTAGTCGGTGGCCTTGGCGTACCTGATCAGCGAAGGGGCAATCGGATAGGTCGCCTGATAGAGTTGCTCGGCAAGAGACCTGGCCTCCTGCCAGGGGTGAGCGGCCAGGCGCCGGAGCATCAGCTCGAGGCTTCTGGCGTTGATTGTCATCCCGAGCTGGGTTTCTGTGGCCAGGGCCAGGATGTAGCGGGCATCCTCTTTGGCCCAGCCCTCAAGGGTCGTCAGACTGTTCGGACGGAGCGCCTCCGATGGGTATTTTCCGATGATCAAATCCCGGAGTTTCAAGTACAGGTCGTTGTATAAGCGGTTCTGCCGGGCGATGAGGTTCCTGAAGTCCCCGGCAAGTCCGGTTTGGGCAATTTCCTCCGGCAACACGAAATCATCGGTTAAGAGGACATAGCGCTGGGATTTTTCCGTGTAGGAAACCAGGCGAAATTTTTCGATCTCCTCGGCCAGCAGGCGGGAAACGCCGATGATATCGAGATTGAAGACCGCGTGTTCAGCAATGGAGCTGTGCCCCATCTCGAAGACAATGGTCCGGTTTGATTGCCTTACCCTTTCCAGCTCCTGCCGGGCCTGCTGACGGAGTTCATTGACCGGCCTGGGATCCCGGCTGATCCGGGCGTAGGCGGCCGGGATGGTCTCCGGCGTAAGGGCAATTTCCCCGGGGGAGGCCAGGGCAAGTTCCTCCAGGGAATCCCGGTCCACATTGAATCCGGCGACTAGTACCTTCAAAAGCTATCTCCTTGCTATTGCTGTGTAACTCTTAAATTAATGTAGGGTGCGTTAGCGGCTTCATCGCGTAACGCACCCTACAAGAAACGCGAACTATATCATGTTCCACGGCGCTAGAGTGATATTACCCGGACCTGCGGAAGTTCCTGGCCAAGAAACGCCTCTCCGACCCGGCGGAAATGGTCCGGCGCATCGGTCACGAAAAAGTCCCTCTGTGCTTTTCCTGACGCGGGGTTTAGCATCTGGAGCGCCTGCAGCTGCCGGCGGGCATTTTCTGCCACGGCCTGTGCCGAATCGATCAGGGCAACCCCGGGGCCCACGATGTTCTGGAGAAGGGGTTTCAGAAGAGGGTAATGGGTGCAGCCCAGGATGAGGACGTCGATATCCTCATCGATAATGGACGCCAGATACTCCTGAGCAATCAGCCTGGTGACCCGGTGATCCAGCCATCCCTCCTCTACCAGCGGAACAAACAGCGGACAGGCCCGTGAAAAGGCTCTGATCTCCCCGCTACCGTCAAATCTGCCGATGGCGGCAAGGTAGGCCTTGCTGTTGATGGTGGCCGGCGTACCGATAATGCCGATCCGGTTATTCCTGGTCTGTGCCAGGGCGCAAGCGGCGCCGGCCTCAATGACATCGATCAACGGAACCCGGGCAAGGGCGGAGATGCTGTCCCGCGCCACGGCAGACATGGTGTTGCAGGCCACGATCAGAAGCTTAACCCCGCGTCCGATCAGAAATTCGGTAATCTCACCGGCGTAGCGGCGGATCGTTTCCGGCGATTTCACCCCGTAAGGAACCCGGGCGGTATCGCCCACATAGATCAGGTCTTCCCCGGGGAGCAGGGCCATCAGGGCCTTGACCACAGTGAGGCCGCCTATGCCGGAATCAAAAATGCCGATTGGTCCGACAGGACTAGAGGAGATATCCAGCATCAAGGAACTTTCTTTTGAATCTTCTTGTGGAAGATGCTGCCCAGCATCTCCTGCTTTTTCTTCAGTTGATCATTGAAAGGCTTGTTCTGCTTGATCGCCTCCCGCTTTTTCCAGGCGGGACTCAGTGCGGCCAGGGCGTCGTACAATTGCCAGCGATGGGGGAAGGTGCGCCCATCCAGCTTGAGAACGGCACTAATCTCCTCCGGGGTAAAATACTTGATGTTAAAGCGTGAGTGCAGGATCTCGGCGTCGATCCGGATTCCTTCCACGTGGGCATAGTGGAAAATCTGAAACAGCTCTCCTTCTTTCCAGTTGTGAACGGACTCGAGTTTGTCCCGGAAGGTTTCCGAGCCGGTATATCTTGCCCCCTCAATGCCCTTCAGGGGCGCCGTGGGAATATTTTCCTTCTCCAGTGCGGCGATAACGGCCCTATCGAGTTCGTATCTTTCCGCCTGCACCACCGGTTGCTGGAACACGTTTTGTACAAAAAACAGGCTCAGCAGGCATAGGAGAATGGAGATCAGCGGGGTAACCACCCATCCCAGGGCAATCTTTCCCAGTATCCGGAAGTTGATTCCCCTTCCGCCGGCCTTGGCGATGCCGACACCAATGATGGCCCCGACCACCGCCTGGGAACTCGAGACGGGCACCAGGGGAAAGGAGGGCAGCCCCTGGACGATGAGCCATCTTTCGATCTCCTGGGAGGAGAAGAGAAAAAGCACCAGCGCCTGGGCCAGGACGACAATCAGGGCGGTTACAGGGGTAAGCTTGTAGATGTCGTTGCCCACGGTGTTGATGACCCTTTTCGCATAGGTGAAAACTCCCGCTTCAATAGACAGAGCGCCCAGAAAAAACAGCTTCTGGGTTCCCGTGA
>JAXMLI010000098.1:0-8973 GCA_034368785.1 Smithellaceae bacterium
TGGGAGGGGTAAACTTCCGGCACCGGCCGGGCATGTACTTGTCGTCATAGTCGTAGAATTCATTCTGGGAATGAATTTCCGTAAGATCGAGCGGTTTTGCTTCACCGTTTTCCTCAATGATTATACAGGAAAATTCGATCCCTTCGAGAAACTCCTCCACAAGCACCCTCTTGTCCCACCTAAGCGCCTCCATGACGCCTCCGGCAAAATCCTGTTTATTCCTGATTACGCTGACACCAATACTGGAACCTTCCCTCGTTGGTTTTATGAACAGAGGGTACGTAGTAAGGGTTCCCACTTCCTTTGTCACCGCGTCCTCCCTGTCCCGCCAATCCTCTTCAGACACCAGGAGACTAATAGGCACGTTAATGCCCGAGGCCTTCAGGATCATCTGCTGCCGGTACTTATCCATACCCAGCGCCGAGGCGAGAACACCGGAACCGCTGTAAGGCACCCCCAACACTTCAAGCAGTCCCTGGAAGCAGCCGTCCTCTCCGTATTTCCCATGGAGGGTGAGAAAGGCAAAATCAATAAGCGCGGGGACATCCTCATAGGCGAGCCTTTTTGCCTCCTTCCCGAGCCGTTCATCAATATCCGCCGTGGTATTCTGGCTGATCAACTGCCAGGGCAGCAGCCAGAGTGCTCCCCTGCCATCCACAAATATCGGGACCGGTTCATAAAGCTCCCGATCCAGGTTATCATAAACATTACGGCCGCTGTTAAGCGAAACCTCCCGCTCGGAGGAAAGACCGCCCAAAAATACCCCTACCCTCAACTTCATGGTTAAAACACCCCTTATCAATTATGACGAACTCGCAAAAAGTCATAAAAACGCCTCTTTCGGGACGGCTTCGTAAAAAGGCCGCAGGCAAGGCGCGAAAATCCAGAGGAATGAGGCGTACTTAGAGGTACGCCGCAGTGACGAGGGATGCAGCGCAGCGCAGCATCGGGACTTTTTACGAAGTCGTCAATTATCAATTATCAGTGAAGGTAGCTTCGTTGATCATTGATCGTTGTTCATTGTTCATTAGCTGTCCCAGATAAAGGTCACGCCGCTGTGGGGGAACACCCATTCTTCCAGCGGAATTTGCAACCTTATCCCCCCGCCCCCCGCCCGGCTCACTGCCGGATAGGGCCGCCGGCCGGCAAAGAAGCAGACTTCCCTTACATTTTTCAGCCCCGTTCCGCCATAATGGAAATTTATCTCCAGTCCCCTGGTAGGATAGACAATATGGACAGAAAAATTCCCGCTTGCGCGAGATTTTTTCGTGGCGATCTCTATCTCGATCTTTACCTGCCGGTTGAGCTTCTCCCGCAGATATTCCCCTCCGGCCCATACTTCGTAACCTCGGGCCGTATTTAATGATTCATTGATGGGAATCTCCTCCCCGTCAATCTTTATAGAAGCGACCTGGAAATCCCGGGGTGGAACAAGATGCTCATCTCCGTCAAGGAGCCAGCGGTACTGACAGCGGCTATCTTCAAAGAAGGCGGCAAGCTGATCATTATTACCGGCGCAACCGATCATGAATAAATGGTTTTTGAGAATCTTCCTGTATTCGATATGGACAGTCACATCGAGATACCCCTCTTCCGGGCCGTCGACGCAGTTCCCATCCTGGCCGGCAGGCCTGGCAACATTTATATCGTAACGGAAGTCCGAGCGCAGTTCCAACTGCCGGTCCTCCTTCCCGAACATGGTTTCAAGCATCTCGTAATAAATCGCATCGCCCAGATCGACGCTCCTGGTGCGGGTGTGGAGGCAGTGCCTGATGATATTGCTAATCCGAGTGAGCGATCTCTCCTCGTCGGGAATGAATATCCGCCGCAGCCTGGGCTCCATGGCGCCGATCTCTCCCTGTTGCAGGAATATCCGCGGCGCCCGCTTTCCGAGAGCGCAGAGGATTTCATAACTGATACTGCCCAGCTTATGCGCTATCTCATCGGCGGTTATGTATTCTTCACCCTGCCGCCCTAGGAGAACCACTTCTTCCCCGACGGAACAATTCTCCACCTCTGTTACATCTATGGTACACATATCCATGGATATGCGGCCAACCAAGGGCGCCCGCCGCCCCCCCACCAGGGCCTCGCCCTGATTGGAGAGGATGAAACCGTAGCCGTCTCCGTAGCCAACGGGAATGGTGGCGATCCTGGTAGTTCTGGCCGTGATGAAGGAACGGCCGTAACCGATGCTGGCGCCGGCGGGAAACTCCTTTATCAGCAAGACGCGGGTCTTGAAGGTCATGACGGGATTGAGCCGCACCCCGGAGATCGCCCGGGCGGTGGGGAATATCCCGAAAGACATAATTCCGGGTCTGACCATATCGAGCTGAAACTCCGGATAGTTTATCAGGCCGCCGCTGTTGGCCAGATGTCTGATCGGGATATGGACGCCGGAGTGTGCAAGTAGGGCGAGGAGATCAGTAAATCTGCGCCATTGGCTTAGATTATATCCATCCTCTATTTCACTGATCGACAAATGGGTAAATATGCCCTCCAGATTAATGTTTGGCATCGCCAGAATTTCGCTAATAAATCCGGGCGCCTCAAGGTCGTTCATTCCGCACCGGCCCATGCCCGTATCAACTTCAATATGAACAGGCAGCCGGATCCCGGCAATTGCGCACCGCTCTTGCAATTCCCGGGCGAAAGAGCAGTCAGAAACGGAAGGGCTGAGGTTATACTTGATTATCTCGGATATTTCATGCGGCAGGGAGGGACTGAGGATTATAATGGGAGCGGCAATGCCGCTCACCCTCAGCTGGACGCCCTCGTCGGCATTGGCCACACCAAGGTAAGAGGCGCCGTTGCGCAGGGCCACATTCGCAATTTCGATGGCGCCGTGACCATAGGCATCGGCCTTGAGTACCTGCATGATCTTCACGCCCGGCCGGACCAGACGTTTCATCTCTTCCCAGTTCCTGGTGAAGTTATCCAGGTCCACCTCCACCCAGCTGCGATAACTATCTTCCACCATCACCTCTTCCAGGACCCCTCTCTCTACTTAGATTCCATCGTAAACACACCATCCCAGCCTTGAGGTGGCGGTTCAATTTTCAGTTTCTCTATCCGCTCGAGGTAAAGCCGCGAGGGCGCATCGGCAGACCTTATTTTCAGCGCCTCTTCAAACAATCGCGATGCTTCGTCCCAGCGGCAATCCCGGTAACTGGCCAGTCCCTCTTCAAAGCGGGAGATGAAGTCCCTCAATGAATCAGTCATCTCCCTTTGTGTCCCCAGCAATTCGTATATCTTGACCGGGATCGCCTTCCCCTTGACCCGGACAGAGTCGAGCTCCCTCAGGACAAGCTGGTCAGCCACGACATCCCGGGTGTACTCACTGAGGATTATTCTTGTGCCATAGACCTTGTTCAGTCCTTCCAGCCGGGAACCCAGGTTCACCCGGTCACCCATGACAGTATAATCAAATCTCATCTGGGAACCCATGTTGCCCACCACCATGTCCCCGCTGTTGATCCCGATCCCGATATCAAGATCAGGCCGACCCTCCTGCCGCCACTTTTCCCGCAAGACATCCAGACTGAAAAGCATTTCCAGGGAGGTTTTACAGGCCCGCAAGGCGTGATCAGGCTGGTCCAGCGGCGCGCCATAGACGGCCATGATGGCATCTCCCATATACTTGTCCAGGAGTCCGTCGTACTTGAAGACCAGATCCGTCATGGCGGTCAGATACTCGTTGAGGAGCTGCACGAGTTCTTCCGGCGACATCACTTCGGCCACGCTCGTGAAGCCCCTGATATCGGAAAAGAGAACCGTCAGATCCTTTTTCTGACCGCCAAGTTTAAGCTTGGTTGGATCCTTCAGCATCTCGTTGATTACCGAAGAAGTGAGATAATACTGAAAGGCAGAACGAATCTTTTTCTTTTCCTTTTCCTCAGTAAAGAATTTATGCACCGTAATGCCCATATAGGCAAACAGGAATGATGCCATCGGATAGACCAGGCTGAGCCAGACGTTGAGCCTCGAAAAAACAAGAAAATTGACGAGGAGGAAAGACAAGGTCAGCAGCATGATGAAGAGGAGGGCCGGAACTGCCCGCAGCCTGGGGACGAAAAATCCCGCCAGGAGCCCTAAAGAGATAATGGCCAGTACATCCAGGAGAGAGGCTGCGAAGGACCGGACAATAAAGGACTGCCGCAGAATATTGTCAATTACCGTGGCATGGATATTCACCCCCGCGGAAACGGGGCTGTAGGGGGTAACCCGAAGGTCATATATGCCGATAGCCGTGGCGCCGACGATTACGATTCGATCTTTCAGTGTCCCGGGAGGGATCCGACCCTTGATGACGTCCACTGCCGAATAATGGGGTATAACCCCATCGGGGCCGAGGTAATTTATCAGCATCCGCCCTGTGTGATCAGTGGGGATGAGGCTGTTCCCGATACGGATCCCTGCCACCCCGAAGGTATCCAGAAATAACCTCGTATCGGGCCAATCCAGATACTGCATAAGCAGGGAGACAGACAAGGAGGAATAGTAGCTGTCTCTGAACTTGATCACCAGGGGCGACCATCTGATCGTCCCGTCCTTATCGGGAAAGGCGTTAAAAAAACCGCTGTTCTCCGCCTTGGAAGACAACTCCTCCAGGTTTGCCAAGGGCGCCCGAGCCTCAAAAAGGGTGGCGGGCTCCGGCGGACGCTTGTACTGGATTACCCCATATCTCGACCCGGCGATGCTGTCCGCCCCTGCCGAGATATCCTCTTCTTTCAGATGAGCGACTTCCGCGGGGGAAAAATGAAACAGGTAACCCAAGGTAACGTTGGCGGCGTCCGCGATGGCCGAGGCGAAGGTCGCATCCGTATCCAGTTCCCGTTTCTTCTTCCGCAGCAATTCTAGCATCGCGTGATTTGCTGACGCCGATTTATTAAGCGCTGCAGAAATATCATCAAGCGTTTTAAGGCTGTGGTCTTCTTCCGGTTCCGAAAATACAATATCAAATCCGATGGTTCTTACACCCTGGGCCTTCAACGCCCTCACCAGTTCCGCCATCACTGCCCGGGACCAGGGCCAGCGGCCCAATTCGGTAACGCTTTTCTCGTCAATGGCGACAACTGCCGTCTCCGGGCCGATGACCCTCTCGCCCCGGTACACCATCCGGATATCATAGGTCTTCAACTCGATGTATCTGAGAAAGGGGGGATCAAGAAAGAAAAGTGCCAGGACAGTCAGGATGACGCATATCGCTATTTTCAGCGAGGATGTTTTGAATATTTTTTTTATGAGACCAACCATGACGGACCCCTAAGTTGAGAGGCATCATAGCAGTTATGCTCCCAATGTCAAGGCCCGGGGCGGCCAAGCTTATCCTTGACAAACCATGCGCTTATAGATTATGAACACTCCCCGGTCCATAAATCTTTCCTTTAGAAGCGCCGATGTAGCTCAGCCGGTAGAGCAACTGATTCGTAATCAGTAGGTCCGCGGTTCGATTCCGCGCATCGGCTCCAAATAATGATGGTATTATCTGAATGGGCATCTCTCCAACGCAGGAAAATTCATCCTGCTACCAGCCGCGAGGCTCTCTTTTGGGACTGCACAAGTGCGCCAGAGCCTGATCTTCAAACTTACTATTATCACCAGCCTTATCCTGGCGATCTTCATGTTCGTCTTTGCCTACATGAACATCGAAACAATGAATCGGCATGTGGTGGAAAAGGCCACGTCCAACGCGGACAGGATAACGGATACCATCATCAAGACCACCCATTACGAGATGTTGAAGGTTACCAAAAGCCAAGTTTATCTCATGATTGACGAGGTGGGGAAGCAGGAGGACATCGAGAAAATCAGGATGATAAACAAGGACGGCGTCATCATCCACTCCACCCACCGGGCGGAGATAGGCGTCATAATGGATAAGCGGGCCGCGACCTGCAATATGTGCCACGCCGGCGACACCCCCCTTATTCACGCGTCTACCATGGACCGGGGAAGAATATTCAATGACCCAAGCGGCAAGAAGGTTCTCGGGATCACCAAGGCTATCTACAATCACCCCAGCTGTTATACCGCCTCCTGCCATGCCCATCCGGCGGGAACGAGGGTCCTGGGAATGCTGGACGTGATCTTCTCGCTGGAAAAGGAAACCGCCGAGATCATGACACTGCGAAATAAGACCATCTACCTGACTGTTATCATGCTTTTGCTCACGGGGACATTGATCACCGCTTTCACGCAAAGGATCATCAACTGGCCGATCAAGGCCCTGCTCGAACATGCCAGAAGGGTCGGTGAGGGTGATCTGGATTCGAAAATCGACTCTGACTCAAAAGACGAACTCGGGAAGCTGGCGGAGACCTTCGATAGCATGACGGACAGCCTGAAGAAGGCCCGCCGGGAGTTGGAAGACTGGGGGAAACACCTGGAGTCCAAGGTTGAAGAGAGAACCCAGGAGATCAGAAATATGCAGGATCAACTGATCCGCACGGAAAAGATGGCCTCCGTGGGGCAGCTTGCCGCCGGAGTGGCCCATGAGATTAACAATCCCCTCACCAGTATCCTCATGTATACCACCCTTCTGCGGGATAACGAAAGACTTGATACGGAGCTGCAAAGCGATATATCCGTAATTGCCGCCGAGACACAACGCTGCGCCAGAATAGTTAAGGGACTGCTGGAGTTTTCCCGGGAACACATACCGCAGATGAGACCATGTTCCATTAACGACATCATGAAGAAGACCATGGACCTGATCGAAAAACAATTCAGCTCTGCCGACATGGAAATCAGGAATCACCTCGATGAGGGAATCCCCAAAATCTACGCAGATGCCAATCAACTGGAACAGGTATTTCTAAATATCCTGATAAACTCATACCAGGCCATGACGGATAGAGGAATACTCACCGTAACCTCCGGCCTGCTGCCAGATGAAGCGCTCATATATATGGAGATATCGGATACCGGTTGCGGGATCCCGGAGGAACATCTGAACAAGATATTCAATCCCTTTTTCACCACCAAGGAACACAGGGGAACCGGTCTGGGAATGGCAATTTCCTATGGCATAATAGAAACCCATCAGGGCAGGATAGAAGTAAAAAGCAAGGTTGGCGCAGGCACGACGGTTACGGTCTGCCTCCCCCTCTGCGTCCCGGTAGGGGCCGGTTTAGAAACATAGCGCCCTGGTCAGGGCATGTCATCCACGGGTTTTTTTACGGAAACGCCGAGCTTTTTCATGAGCGCCTGAAAATTAGGTCTCAACATCCCTGTTTCCAGGGCGGCACGGGAGATATTCCAGTTATTTCTCTCCAGGGAGTTCAGGACAAAGGACCTCTCCAGGGCATCGATCGTCGTTCCCCGGATCAGACGTTTGGCCTCGTTGAGCTCCTCCAGGTTGAAAGGAACAGGGCTTCTCTTCCCAGCTTCATCTTTCCCCTCATGGAGTTCGAGGTTTTCCTTGACGATTATCTCGCCTGTACACAGGACTACCGCCCGCTCGATCAGATTTTCCAGTTCCCGGACATTTCCCGGATAGTTGTATGATTCCAGAAGCGCAAGGGCATCCGGCGCCATTTCCCGGCTGGATTTACCCAGGTCATCGGCGTATTTTTTCATAAAGTGCTTTATCAGGAGCGGAATATCGCCTTTCCTGTCCCTTAGTGGCGGCAGATCAATGGGAATCACGTTCAACCGGAAATATAGGTCTTCCCGGAAGGTCTCCTGGGCGATCATTTCTTTGAGATTTCTATTGGTGGCGGCAATCAAGCGGATATCCACCGGCTGCGGGCTGGTGCTGCCGATGGGCGTGATCACCTTTTCCTGAAGGACCCTGAGGAGCTTGGCCTGGGTGGTCAGGCTGATATTGGCCACCTCATCCAGGAACAGGGTGCCCCTGTCGGCCACCTTGAATAGACCAATCTTCGTCTGGACGGCCCCGGTAAACGACCCTCTCACATGGCCAAACAGTTCACTCTCCAGGAGCTGCTCAGCCAGCGAGGTGCAATCAACCGCCACAAAGGGACCGTCCTGCCGGAGGCTGTGTTTATGAATCGACAGGGCCACCAGTTCCTTTCCTGTTCCCGTCTCGCCCCTGACCAGAACGGTGCTGTCCGTCGGCGCCACCTGGATTATCCGGCTGTAGACCTTCTCCATCTCGATGCTGTCGCCAATAAACCTGTCAAATCCTCGTCTCAATTGCAACTCGTCCCGTAAATGCCTCGCCTCCGGGGAATCCTTTTTTTGTGACAGGACCTCCTGGGCCTTCCGGATAATCTGGTCGGCAGCAAAGGGTTTCGCAATGTAGTCGGCAGCGCCGTTTTTCATGGCCTCGACCGCCGAAGGGATCGTAGAGTAACCGGTTATGATGATGACTGGAACGTCCGGCTGGAGGATCTTGATGCTTTTCAGGACCTCCATGCCGCTCATACCCGGCATCTTCAGATCGGTAATCACAAGATCAAAAGCCCTTTTCTGGATGCACTCAATCGCGTCCTGCCCACTTGGAGAGGTTTCGACGGAGAGCCCTTCTTTCATGAAGATCCTCCCGAGCCCCTCCCTTATCGCCGGTTCATCATCAACAATTAAAATACTTATTTTTTCCATCATATGAGATTTCTCGCTTCGCCCTAAAGGACAAGGATTATGACTTATTGCAAGTCACGAATGTCCGGTTAGAAAATTGCAGTTGTCCTTATCTGGTTCTTTTCGGGGCACACCGTCTTTGCAGGGTGTGCAGTCTCCCTCCCCTTCAAGGGGAGGGTCGGGGTGGGGATGGGGTTGGTTATTCCGCTGAAATCGGCCGGCTGTTCCGATTCAAATCGGCCACCTGTTCCGACTGAAAACGGCCGGGTGTTCTGATGCAAATCGGCCACCCTGTCGGAGCGAAGCGACGCTGGCTTTTTTAGCTTTTTCTCATAATGATTTTATCAGGTCAAGCCGGAATGTTTTTTCCTCATGGATCCTCCTTTCAGATTGATTTTATGGGCGTTATGGATCAGGCGATCGAGG
>JAXMLI010000099.1:0-2894 GCA_034368785.1 Smithellaceae bacterium
GTAAAGGCGGAAATAGGCGAAAGAGAGATACCAGACAATGATGATCAGGAAAAGGACAAGATACTAATCAGGTTCGGTAGTTAAACCGCCGTAGGGCGCGGGAATCAGATGACGCTTGATGAAATAGGCGCCGATAAAGGCGCCCGCGGTAAGGATGACATCCAGGGCCCGGTGCAGGGTGACGATTAATGCGCTTTGTTCACGTAACATGATGTTTTAGGAAGTTTTTCCGGAGATGGATGAAAGTATCGGTTAGGTAGCGCAGCCCTTCAGGGCTGCCAAATCATCGGTGCGTTGTAGCAGCCCTGCAACCCCTGCTGTCACTGCAAACGATCCCTCGGACCGCGTGGCAATCTCTTCTCATTTCCACTTCTGCTTAAAATACTCCTTCATCACCATCCAGACAAACACCGGATTTGTCGTCGCATAGCGTTTCCACATCCGCGTGGATTCCTGCAACAAATCGTAGTGCTGTCCGGTGTGGATAAGCTTCCAGCTTAGTGGTTGAGGGGTGAGGAGCTTGCTCCCTGCTCTTGGCTCTTAGCTGCCTCACAAGAGGTGCGATTTTCATGAAATTTGGCCGTGCGCCGGCGACAAGGAAGAGTTTTATCGGCATGTCAAAGGTTGTTGCGATTTTATTGATTATCTGCAGATGTATTATCCCTGCCGTGTCTTTTCTATAAAAGGCTTCAGGTCTGGATCCATTTTGAACGTCTTGCGGAAAGTATGACAAGAAAATTTGTGAACTGTTCAGATTTGTAAAAACGTAAAAAAGGCAAGAGAAGCCTGATAATATTTTCCGATGTTGTGGGGTTAACCTTTAGCCTGATAACGCCAGCGTGTTGTTTCAACGGAAGCACGACCCAATCACCAAAGTGCTCATCAAGGGTAATAAGGATTCGATTTTCAATGATAGCCTTTTCTAATATTTGCTGGTCATCCGCCCTGGAATGTCCTGTTTCAGAAGCACGAAGAACATCATGGCCTTCTTTGCGCAATGCCTCAGCTACATCAATCTTAAACATCTGATCCAGATAGATTTTCAGGATTTCAACCTCCTGTTGCCCTTATCTCCATATGGTCAAGTGATGCGGTAGCGTAAAGCAACGCTGCCTGAATATCTTCCCTTTTTAACTCCGGGTAGCCTCCGAGTAAGTCGTCCCAGAACTCGCCTTCGGCTATTTGCTCAAGTATGACAGAAACAGGGATTCTTGTCCCTCTTATTACAGGCTTACCGCCACAAACCCTTGGGTCTATTTCAATCCTCTCTGTTGGAATTGTCATAATCCCTCCAATAATTTATTTACATAAAAAGTATATCGTTACTACTCATATGTCAACAGCAGATTCAGGAAAACCGGGACACAGGAAAACCGGGACAGAAACCTATTTTCCCCGGGGGCGGCCCCGTGGCTGGGGTGTCAGTTTGCGACCGAGGCGCTCTTCCACGCCCTTGATGAAATCCTCCCCACCGCAGGGGCGGCCGGTCAGCGTCGCCTTGATGACAGTGGTTTCCTCCTCCGAATCAGGCCCCGTCCCCAGATATTGCCGCCAGTCCGTCACGGTTTCCATAAGAAAACAGTGACCTGACAGGACGGGATTCTTCTCGCCCGCAATATGGGCTTTCGCGCTCGACCAGGGGTAGTCATCCGGCGAAGAAACGAGACCGCCGCGAACCGGGTTTCGTTCCACATACCGAACGGCCGCATACACATGGCGCTCATCCAAAGCGCAGGAAAAGAAGCGTCCCTGCCAAAGATGACCGACGGCGCCCCTCTTGTTGTTGAAGTACCGGGCATATTTCATGTGGACGGTGTGTAAAGTTCGGGAGAGCGAATCCGGCTGCCGGGGAACGCACACCATGTGGACATGGTTCGGCATGAGGCAGTATGCCCAAATCTCCAGATCGCATCGGGGGGCATATTGGGCGAGAAAATCCAAATACTGGGCGTAATCAGCCGCTTCTGCGAAGACCGTTTGCCGGTAATTTCCGCGTTGTGTGATGTGGTGCGGGTATCCGACGGCTATGGCACGGGATATTCTTGGCATGGGAAAGGCTATAAACTGGTTGCGGCGCGCATGTCAATAAATAAACAGGTTTCTGTCCCTATTTTAATTCCTTGACCGGGCAATAGACTTAGGTTAGGGTTTGTAACAATGTTTAACTGTTTAATTATGGAGGTTATATGGCTACGGTTATGAAGATCAGTCCGCAGGGACAGATTCGCATCCCCAGGAAATTCATGGCGATCCTTGGCTTGGAAGCGGGTGATTACATAGAGGCGCTACTGGAAGAAAATCATATTGCCTTGAAGCCGAGGAAGCTGATCGATCCTGCTCAGGGATGGTACTGGACAAAGGAATGGCAGCAGGCGGAAAAAGAGGTGGATGACGAGGTTGAAAGGGGCGAGGTGTCTCCGACGTTCCAGACGGCGGAAGAAGGTATCGAATGGTTGAAAAAATAACCGGTTATGAATTCAGCAACCGGTTCCGGAAAGACTACCGCGCCCTGTCGAAAGAGATCCGGGAGATCTTCGAGATAAAACTCCCTCTCTTTCTCGACAATCCCCGCCACCCTTCCCTCCGGGTCAAAAGACTCATCGGGACCACCGATCGATGGGAAGGTTCCGTGACCATGAACTACCGCTTCACTTTTCAATTTGCTAAGGGAAAGGTTCTCTTCCGCCGGATTGGCGCCCATGACATTCTGCGGATGGAAGGGTGAATAAATAGGTTTCTGTCCCTCTTTTTATGCCACCCTGTCGGAGCGAAGCGACGCTGGCTTTTTTAGCTTTTTCTCATAATGATTTTATCAGGTCAAGCCGGAATGTTTTTTCCTCATGGATCCTCCTTTCAGATTGATTTTATGGGCGTTATGGATCAGGCGATCGAGG
>JAXMLI010000100.1:0-10201 GCA_034368785.1 Smithellaceae bacterium
AGCCTCTGGCAGCGCCTGCCCAGCCATATCAGTCCCAACATCCTGGAAATAGGATCGTTCCAGTTGCGCTATTACAGTCTCATGTATCTGGTGGCCTTTGCCCTGACCTATTTTCTGGTCAGCTACCGGATCAAACGGGAACGCTTCTCTTATACCAGCGAAACGATCCAGGATTATTTTGTCTGGGCTATTATTGGCCTCATTCTGGGGGCCAGGTTCGGTTACATCTTCTTCTACAATTTCGATTATTATCTGGGGCGTCCCTGGGAGATTATCCTGCCCTTTTCCTTTGAAGGGGGTTTCCATTTCACCGGCTTAAGCGGCATGTCCTATCACGGCGGTCTCTTGGGATTGATCACGGCTTCCCTTGTCTTCTGCCGCCGCCGGAAGATCCGGTTCTGGTCCTTCGCCGATCTCTTCGCCCCGGCGGTACCACTTGGTTATACCTTCGGCCGGATCGGCAATTTCATCAATGGCGAGCTTTACGGCCGCCTTACCCAGGTTCCCTGGGGAATGTATTTTCCCCAGGATCCCACCGGGCAGCTGCGTCATCCCTCCCAGCTCTATGCCGCTTCTCTTGAGGGCTTGCTTCTTTTTATCATCCTCTGGAATCTCCGTAAGATAAAAGCCTTTCCGGGTTTTCACCTCTGTCTCTATCTGATCGGTTACGGCCTGGCCCGCTTTACCGTCGAGTTTTTCCGGGAGCCCGACCAGCAGCTCGGTCTCTTCTGGAGCGCGCTCAGCATGGGACAGATTCTCTCCGGCCTGATGATCCTTTCCGGGCTGGTCATAATTGTCCTGAAGCAAAGAAATCCATAAGGTCTGCAAGAAGGAGGTGGAACAAAAATGAAGAAAAAACTGCTGATTATCGGTGGGGGCGCCGCCGGTCCCTCTGCCGCCGCCGAGGCCAAACGACAAGACCCGTCCCTCGATATTACCATTGTTGAGACCGGTCCCCATGTCTCTTACGCCGCCTGACCGCTCCCCTATTACATCGGCGATGTAATCAAGGACGAGAAGCGCCTCGTGGCCCGGACGCCGGAGCAGTTCCGCGAAAGCGGCATCGAGGTGAGACTCAATACCAGGGTGGAGGAGGTCGATACTAGTCTGGGTCGCGCGAGATTGGCCGACGGGTCGTCTCTTCCCTATGACAAGCTGGTTGTCGCCACCGGCGCCAGGGCCATTGTCCCGCCGATTCCCGGAAATGATTTCCCCGGGGTCTTCACCCTCAAAAATCTGTCCGATGGACTTCGGATAAAGAAATATATCCGGGAGAAAACCTGCCGCCAGGCCCTGATTATCGGTTCCGGGTTCATCGGGATGGAGATGTGCGAGGCCCTGAAAAATATCGGGATGGAGGTGAAGGTCCTCAACCGGGGCGACCTGCCGGTGAACCGCTGGGATCCGGCCTTCTCTCAGCTTGTCGTGGAGGAGATGTCGCGCCAGGGGGTGTCTTTTATCACAAAAATACAGGGAACGGCCATTGAACAGCGGGAGGGGAACCTTTTCCTGGAAACAAACCAGGGACCATTCCCGGCGGACCTGATCATCCTTGCCGTGGGGATAAAGCCTCAGGTTGCCCTGGCTGCCCAGATGGGGCTTGAATTGGGGGAGACCGGGGCGATCCGGGTGGATTTCTCTCAACGCGCCTCCCGGGAGGAAATTTACGCCGTGGGAGACTGCGCCGAGGTTTTCCACCGGGTCAGCAACCGCTGGGTGAATATCCCCCTGGGGGATATCGCCAATAAGCAGGGACGGGTAGCGGGTCGAAACATCGGCGGCAACCCGATGGAGTTCCGTGGCATTGTGGGCGCCCAGGCCTTCAAGATCTTCAATTTGGAACTGGCCGCCACGGGCCTCGATGAGACCGAAGCCGCCGCGGCCGGCTTCCAGCCCGTAAGCGCCATCGTCTGGGGCAATTCCCTGCCGAGCGCCATGCCCGGCAGCGCCAGAATCGGCCTGAAGCTGGTGGCGGATCGCGCCACGGGGAAACTCCTGGGGGCGCAGGCGGCGGGCGAGAACGGGGCCGTGAGCCGGATCAACAGCCTTTCCGTTGCGCTCTGGTCCGGCCTGAACCTCGATGACGTGGGCTATCTCGATTTGGCCTACGCCCCGCCCGTAGGCACCGCCTGGGATCTGCTCCATCACGGCGCCCAGTCTCTGCGGAAAAAGCTCTGAGCAGGCTGGGCGAAGGAAAGAATCGCCTTGTGGGGAATGGCTAGCAGTGTTACAGGAATGCTAGCTAATTCAAAAGGAGGTACTGGATGAAAAAAATATTATTGATGTCAGCAGCGCTGATTCTTTTGGCCGGCGGGGCGTACGCGGACATGCACAAGGCGAAGGAACAGCCGGCGGCCAAGGACAAACCCATGATGGGCCAGATGATGTGCGAGGAAATGATGAAAGGCAAGCCCATGCCCATGATGGGGCAGATGATGGGCCAGGGGATGGTCATGCAGAACATGATGAAGACCATCCAGGACATCGCCAGAATCCAGGACCGCATTGTTGCCGGGATGACGGAAGAGGAAAAGAAAACTGCCCGTCAGGAGCTGAAGGCGCTGATGGAGCGGATGGACAAGATGATGATGGAAATGCCCGGCATGATGATGAAGGGCATGATGGGCGGGCAGCAGCAGGATGCACCCAAGGACGCGCCCAAGACGGCAGAGCCGAAGAAGGAAGATGCGGCCAAACCGCAGGAACATAAGCATTAAGGCGGGGGTCGGGGGTCAGGAGAGAAACTCCTTTTATCATAGGTCGGGCGTCCCGCCTGACATTCGCTGATTAAGGGTTCCCGCCATTTGCTTGGCCGGTCAGGCGGGACGCCTGACCTATTTTGCTAATTCGGCCTACTGTCTAAACAACTGGAGTAGTTACCAACCTCTTACGCTGGTTCAATCTTGCAGATTGAACCACAACGTTTAACAGCTGTGCTAATTGCCATCTGCCTCTTGGGGGGAAGGGGGTTTTCTGAAGGGGTTTAATCCGCAATCCGCAATATTTCTACCCGGTGCCGGACATGTTGGCTATGAAGTGAGATGATCACGAAGACGACCGTCCTCAAGGAACCTTCTTTCAACAAGCGGAAACTGTGGTTGACGCTGACCAGGGAAAAGTATCGGCAAGAGGCGGGACTGTTCCTCGCGGAAGGCTTCAAGGTCGTCCGCGAGCTTCTCCGGAGCGCCTGGAAGACCGATTCCCTGCTGATCCTGGAGGGCAGGGCAGATCATTACCGGGAATTTCTCGCCGCCCTGCCCCCACAAACTCCCGTCTATGCGATACCCGATGGTGACTGGCGCAGGCTGACCCAGGACAAGAAATCCGAAGGCATCATGGCGGTGGTGGCCGATCGCCCCCGGGAAGGGCTTGATCATCTCCGGGAGTACGACCAGGGCCATCTTCTCCTTCTTCACCGGATCAACAATCCCAACAATCTGGGGGCCATCATGAGGACCGCGCACTGGTTCGGCATCAAAAAGCTGGTCATCGGCGAGGGTTCGGTGGATTACACCAACCCCAAGGTGGTGAGAACCTCCATGGGAAGTATTTTTCATCTGGATATCTCCGCCGGGGTGGATATCGCCGAAAGTCTTATCCGGCTGAAAAAGGACTGCCTCCTGGCGGCGACTGTTCCCCATGGAGGCATCAACCCTCATCCCTGCCAAAGGCGGACGGCCCTCATCCTCGGGAGTGAAACCCATGGCCTGCCGGAGGAGATCCTGGCCCTGGCCGATGAGCGCTGGACGGTGCCGGGCGGCGGCGGCGCGGAATCCTTGAGCCTTCCTCAGGCGGCCGCCATTGCCCTGTATGAGTGCGTTGGCAGGGGTGAAAACAGGGCGGGAGAGGGACAGTGACCGGATATATCCAGGTAATAACGACCACGGAAAGCAGGGAGAACGCCCGGATCATCGCCCAGGCGCTCCTCGACCGGCGTCTTGCCGCCTGTGTTCAGATTGCCGGGCCGGTGCTTTCCGCCTACTGGTGGCAGGGCAAGCGGGAGGAAAGCGAAGAATGGCAGTGCCTGATCAAGACCAGGGAGAACCTCTATCCTGACGTGGAGCGGGAGATCAAGGCCCGGCACCCCTACGTTACTCCGGAGATCATCGCGTTGCCGATTATACACGGGAGTCCGGACTATCTCGCATGGCTTGCTGAGGAACTTGCGGCCGTCAAGAAGGGTTGAAGGGGAGGGGGATGGCAGAGCGCAAGGAACGCCCTCTACTGCTGGCCGGCGATGTGGGGGGCACGAAGACCCACCTGGGTATTTTTGATCCCGATAAAGGACCGCGGTCTCCTCTGGCCGAGGAGGTTTTGTCCAGCGCCGATTATCCCGGCCTGGCGGAGCTGGTTAGGGATTTTCTTTCCCGGGCCAAACTGAAGGTAGCCCGTGCCGCTTTTGGCGTAGCCGGGCCGGTAGTCGAGGGCCGGGCAAAAGTCACCAATCTGCCCTGGGAGATGTCCGCTGTTTCCCTGGCACAGGAGCTGGGTCTGGCATCGGTAAAACTCCTGAACGATCTCCTCGCGATGGCCTGGTCGATCGGGCAACTGGACAGGACGGATCTTGTCACCATCAACGAAGGACGGCCACAGCAGGGGGGCAGCCTCGCGATAATCGCCCCGGGAACGGGATTGGGCGAGGCCTTCCTTACCTGGAACGGCCAGGGCTATCTGCCCCATCCCTCCGAAGGAGGTCACGCCGACTTTGCCCCCGGGAGCCCCCTGGAGGCGGAACTCTATCTTGCCCTCTCCCGGGAATTGGGACATGTCTCTTACGACCGGATCTGTTCTGGTTCCGGTATCCCCCGTATCTACCGCTTTTTGGCGGAACGAAACCCCGCCCGGGAGACCCCGGCAATTCGGAATCAAGTGGCAGGCGCGGCGGATCCCGCGCCCATCATCATCGGCGCCGCCCTGGATGAGAAAAATCCCTGCCCCCTCTGCCGGGAATCCCTCGATATTTTTGTGCGGGTACTCGGCGCCGAGGCGGGAAATCTGGCCCTCAAGTTCCTGGCCACCGGCGGGGTATATCTGGGAGGGGGTATCCCCCCCAGGATCTTGCCCCTGCTTAAGGGCGAGGCCTTTCTGAAATCCTTCGGGCAAAAGGGGAGGCTGTCCTATATCCCGCTGCAAACCCCCCTCTATGTCATCACCCGGCCCGGGGTGGGTCTCCTGGGCGCCGCCGTCGCGGGGCTTGTGTGACCCCCGCCGGATTAACAGGGGCCTCCGGAAAAGGAACTGATGCGGCGAAAGGGGATTATGGATGGCGGTCGAGTTCAATCCGGACAGCCCGGGCAATATTTTCAAGAGAGTAGGGTTTCCTGATATAAGGACCAGCGCCGAGCTGTTGCGCTTCCCTGACCCGTTCCGATTCGGAAAACCCGCTTGCGATAATGGCCTTCTGTCGAGGATGTAAATTCAGAATGCGCCGGTAAGTTTCACACCCATCGATGCCGGGATCCATAATCATATCGAGAACCAGGATATCGACCTTTTCCTGTCTCAGGTATTCGATTGCGGCTTCACCGCCGGGAACAGTGAGAACGTTGTAACCCATCTTGCCAAGCATGACCGCGGCGATTTCCCGCTGTTGCGGGATGTCATCAATGACCAGAACTTTTTCCGATCCCACGCAGTCTTCCGGCGAGAAGGGTTTTTCCTTTTCCGGGGCCTCTTGTCTCGTTGCCGGGAAATAAAGCTCAAACGTCGAGCCCATGCCTTCTTCCGTTTCAACCGCAATAAAGCCGCCATTGTCTTTCACGGTTGACCAGACCAGCGTCATCCCCAGGCCGGTCCCGCTGCGGCCCAGTTTTTTCTTGGTGAAGAATGGTTCGAATATCCTGTCGAGATCACCCTTATGAATCCCGATTCCTGTATCCGCAATGCAAAGGACGGCGTATTCTCCCTCGGGGATCCGTTCGAGTGCGTTCAGGGGCTGGTCGAGGTAGCGATTATACGTTAGAATCCGGACGGTTCCGTCGACCATGATCGCCTCGAAGGCGTTATGCAGGAGATTCATAAGGGCCTTGGAGAGATGAACGGAGGAACCTTTGACATTCAAAAGGGCCGCCTGCAGGTCAACCTCCATACGGACTCGGGGATGACGAGAGAGGGATTCTTTATATTCCGGAGAACGGAGGTACTCGTTGACGACATCGTTGAGGTTGAGTATTTTCTTTTCCACCGCTGCCTGGCGCGCCAGACTCAGCATGTCCTGGACGATGGCCGCCGCCTTGATGCCCGATTGCTGGATCAAGGCGATGCCTTGGTGCAGGCGGCTGTTCTTGGGAATTTCCAGGAGTAAAAGATCCGGATAGCTTACGAGCCCGCTCAGGATGTTGTTGAGGTCATGGGCCACGCCTGAGGCAAGCTTGCCGATGGTCTCCATCTTTTCCGCCTGTTTCAACTGGATTTCCAGACGTTCCCTTTCCCGTTCGGCCAACCGGCGCTCCGCAATCTCCTTCGTCAACGCACGATTCATCGTCTCCAGGGTGGCGGTTCGCTCGGTAACGCGCTGCTCCAACTCATCGTTCGCCTTCTTGATTTTGTGTTCTTCCCGTTCCAGGAGCTGCATGAGAAAATAGTTACGCCGGTTTGCGTGTTCGATGGTATAGCAGATCAGCATTCCGGCGAGATTGGCGCTGACAAGAAAAAAGCTGTTGCTGAGCATTTCGAGGGCGGGGGTGTTCGTGAGGACAGCGGCGATCTCATAAAGAATCACGAGGAACCAGCCGCTCAGAGAGACCCAGAGGAAGCGAATATAAACGAAGGAATACCCGAGCATGAGGACTAAAATCAGGCCGGCATAGTAGTAGTAACTGATCGGCGACGGGGCGACGATGACCATCAGGATGATCCCCAGGCCGGCGAACGTGACTATAAAAGATAAGATCGGCTGCAGATAGCGGTGCAGCCAGGGGAAAAATGTTGCCGCCATGGCGGCCAGGATGGCCGGGCAAACAAAGGCGTAGCGAATCAGCCAGGTGATATGTTTGTGCTGGGGCAGCACCAGGGCGTCCAGGATTCCAAAAAAGGCATACATCAACGCGCCCATGATCAGGGCAAGGCGGATCTGTGAAATGTTGTGGGTGTGGAAGTGAGCCTGGAAGGGCGCTTCCAGCATTGCCGTCTCCCCGGTGAACCTGAGGCTCAATCGGTTCAGGTGCATTGCCTTCAGGTTGCTGTGCGACGACAAACTGTGTTCTGTGGCTCTCATCCGACTCCCCCACCGGTACCGTACAAGAATTTCCGGAACATTATCTCATGTCCAGCGGGGCACGACGAGGCATGAGGATAGCATGAAAATTATCTAAACATTGAGGCAATTGCAAAACTCCTGCGGACGCGACGGAGCGCGTCCCTCCAGTCACCCAAACGTGCCGTTTTCCTCGCCTTTTGGAGGGCCACGCTCCGTCGTGGCCGTCATTACCGTGAGTTTTGCAATTACCTCCATTACATATTTTTATATTGATATGTAACATATCCTTTGATATCTCCAAAATCACCCGCATTTCAGAGAAGATCAGGAAAGCAACAAGAACGGGAATGCCTGTGGAGATCGGGACTTTACAGAGACTTTGGCGCGGTTAACCGGTCGTGAAAAATCAAAAAACAACATTTCCCACGCCTTTATCATCCTTCTTTAGCTTCGGGGCTTCTTCCCGGATAACGGAATAGTTGACATGTAACGGTGAATCAGGTCTAATTTCGATTTGCCGCTGCTTCTTCGCATTTTCATAGCGCACCTCCAAGAGGTGCGTACCGGCCAGGACGTTGTTCAGACGCAGTCCTGACTTGCCTACCGGTATCCCGTTCAGCAATACATCAAGCATGGGACCGGGGGTCTTCCTGCCTTTCTCCTGCCAGAAGGATTGAACCTCCAAAACACCGTACAGGTCTATATTTCTGGCGACAGCCTGCGAGGGCTTAATATCGACGGTAAAGGAATATCGGTAACCTGTCGCGGGAAGAAAAAGCTCAATGTGGTGTTTGCCTTCAGATAGCTCTATGCTACAGTTGGTCAGTTCTTTCCTGCTCACGCCGTCCACTGCTACCTCTGCGCCAACGGGGTCTGTACGGATTTCGAGAATCCCCTTTTGCAGTTCTCTCCTCTTTACCCCCTGGATGGACAGGAATTCCATATCCTCTACAGCGTCATAATCAGGGATCGGCAGGAGAAGTGGCTGGTGAATCGCGTCGAGCGATCTCCCCTGTATCTTGACCTCACGAAAAAGTTTCGTTATGTTCGCATAAATACCGCTTACCGATACCCGCGCCCTTTCGTTATCGTACACCTCCCGCTGCGCCCGTTTAATATTTTCAAAAATACAGTAACTCAGCGCACCGTGACGGAGTTCCGAATATTCCGCCGAAGGCTGATCTTCACGACTGGAAGCGATATAGGCTATCCTTCGGCCTGCCAGCAGACTGCCCTGTCTCTTTTGCACGACCGCAACCCCTCTTGAGGCGCCAGTGATGCCGAAGGACCTGATTTCATAGCCGAGATTTTCGATAAACAGGTCGCCGAAATCTTTTGTGCCGCTGTAACAGGAATCGAGAATGATTACCATGGACTTGGCATTAATTGAGGACAGTTGCCGGGCGAGCCAGGCCCGGTTGATGAATGTCTCGTTATTCACTTCCCTGCCCGTGGAATAAAATGAATTTGCTGGGTACTCCTGAACGGTTGGCTAATGACGTTGACGGGTTGCGAACAATGTACGATAATCAGATCGGTTAACATTACAACTGGCACCGTTTTAGCCAAAAGCACAATTTTTATTGTATGTCAACACCTATTTAGCTATTATTTATGTGTGCCAAACCCAAAGGAAAAACCACATCTTTTTAAGTGAAACAGGAGGAGATAATGAACCTTAAGCGGCTGTTGTTGGTCCTTTTACTCGCGTCGATTCTGCTTGCCGGTTGTGCCTATGTCAATATTCCCCTCTTCAGGCCCTTGGAGCCCTTACAGGAACGGGTGCTGGAGGGGGAGGGTCCGGCAAAGATACTACTGATGGACATTAGCGGCTTTATCTCCGAAGAGGCGAAGTCGAAAGGGATGGAGTTAAGCAATGGGATATCCGATATTGCCAAAATCAAGGAGCAATTGCAGAAGGCGGAACAGGATAGGGACATAATTGGTCTTGTAATCAGAATCAATTCGCCGGGGGGGACAATCACAGCGACCGATATCATGCATCATGAACTCAAGGAATTTAAAAGAAAGACGGGTGTGTTCGTGGCTGTTTACATCATGGGGGTTGGCGCCTCCGGTGGTTATTACATTGCCACGCTGGCGGATGAGATCATTGCCTCACCCACCGCCATTACGGGGAGCATTGGCGTTATTGCCCTGAAATTTGACGTCCATGATCTGCTCGGTAAGATCGGGGTATCTTCGGATGCAATTAAATCGGGAGACAAAAAAGATATGGGTTCCCCCTTCCGACCGCTTACCGGGGGGGAACGGGAACTCCTGCAGGGCATCATCAATCAGATGCACCAGCGGTTCATTGAGGTGGTTGTTCAGGGCCGCTCGAAGGTATTATCGGAGGCGGAAATTTTAAAACTTGCGGACGGACGTGTGTATTCGGCCCCTCAGGCACTGGAATCCCGTCTCATTGACAGAATCGGTTACCTGGATGATGCCGTCTCCACCGTCAAGAAATCCCGTAACGTAAAGACTGCAAAGGTAGTGACCTACGTCCGGCCCGGCGCCTACCGGGGGACCGTCTACTCGGAGGGATCTGCCGTTTCCCCGCAGGTCTTCAATCTTATCAATGTGGGGGGATACGGATTATCCCCATTGCCTGGGGTGCAATTCCTTTACCTCTGGTGGCCATAGAGGTTTTACGGGTCTGAGCAGTGATTGGCCTTCTGAAACGGAAAAAGCAGGCGCCGATCAACCACGGCGTATAGAAAAGGGGATTTACAGGGTCAGGTCACGGCCAGGCGTTATCGTCCGGATTGCCGTAAAGTCGAAGCGCAGAGGCCGGGGTGTCCTGGACTGATAACTGAACTGAATTTATTAATTGCCATCCTCAGTAAGTCGGTATCCCTTCTCCTTGAATAGCCGCAGGCAGGCATCCACCGCCTCCGGGTCATAGAGGGAATCTCTGTTTTTGGTGATTTCCTCCAGGGCAGCATCAATACCAATGGCAGGTCGATAAGGACGATACGAAGCCATGGCCTCCACCAC
>JAXMLI010000101.1:0-8767 GCA_034368785.1 Smithellaceae bacterium
TAAGCATGCGTAACAGGTTGATTCACGGTTATGACTCTGTTGATTACGACATCCTGTGGGATGCGGTTACAAATAACCTCCCGCCGCTTCTTGTCGAACTTGAAAAGATTCTTTCCCCTGAAGAACAATAAGCACAGGATAAAACAGCATTTAGATGGACAGCGCCAATGCGGAAAGAAACGACATGAAGCTTCTCCACACATCCGACTGGCACCTTGGCCGTGCCCTTTACAGCCACAATCGATATGAGGAATGCGAGGCTTTCCTGAACCGGTTGACCATCCTTATACATTGTATTGCCATCCGGGACCGGGAGGAGAATTGACCGCTCCGAGAGAGATGGTAACCTATAGAAATAAAAATAACCCATCAATGGCAAAGCCTGGAGATCTGTGGTATGGATTAAACAATGATAAAGAACGCACACATATTGAGAAAATTCGAAGATGACCTCATCAGAAGCGAAACAAAGAGATCTGCAGAGCAGTCTTTTGAGCTTTTTACCGCGATGTGGAAGGAAGGGGTTGTCCTTGGCGTCCTGCCTCCCTCAGACCCCTGGGAAGGCATCGACGTGGATGTCCGGATTGCGGGGATACTGAATTCATGTTTGACAAAATCCTTGTCCGATTAGGCGCAACTCTGAGCGAAAGCAACCTGCCTTACATGATCATCGGCGGGCAGGCCGTACTTCTCTACGGGGAACCACGCCTGACCAAAGATATCGACATTACAATCGGCGTCGGCATTGACCATCTCGATGCGCTTCTCCAAACGATTAAAAAGATCCCCCTCAGAGCTCTCCCCGAAGATATCGCAGCATTTGTGCAACAAACCATGGTTCTTCCCGCGATAGACGAAGCGACAGGAATCAGGGTGGACTTCATCTTTTCATTTACACCCTACGAATCGCAAGCCATCAACAGGGCAACCCCGGTAAGAATTCTTGGACAGGTTGTCTTTTTCGCGCGAGTAGAAGACCTGATCATCCACAAAATTTTTTCCGGCCGTCCCAGAGACATGGAAGATGTGAGAATCATCCTGCTAAAAAACCAGGACATCGATACCCGGTACATTGAGGCCTGGCTGATGGAATTTGACGCCGCCGCGGAGGAAAAGATTTTCTTATCCGCATTCAGCGCCCTTTTGAAGTGACACAGGGGAAAATTCTCATTTTTTCAAATTCTATCTGCACCGCCAACACCAAAGGACAAACGTGAAGATTCTCCACACCTCCGACTGGCACCTCGGCCGCGCCCTCTATGGCCGCAAGCGATATGAGGAATTCGAGACATTCCTGAACTGGCTGGTGGCGCTCATCGAGACCGAAAACATCGATGTGCTCCTGGTGGCGGGAGACGTCTTTGACAACAGCACGCCCAGCAACCGGGCGCAGGAACTGTATTATCGGTTTCTGTGCCGTGTGGCCGCCGCTCCACACCGCCATGTCGTGATCACGGCGGGGAATCACGATTCGCCGTCTTTTCTAAACGCCCCCCGGGAACTCCTGAAATTTTTGAACATCCATGTCGTTGGGTTTGCCTCCGACAGCCCTGTGGACGAAGTGATCGTGATTGCCGGTCCGGATCATGAAGCCCGGTTGATCGTTTCGGAAAAGGGGTCGGGCCAAGCTAACTAACTGGAAATAAACAATATAAACTCAAGATGTTGCCTGAAAAAGGGGCTATATTGCATTTTTAGGGGTCAAAAGAACATTATAGGCATGGCGCAAGCGAAAAAGCATTATAACCCGGTCAGCTTCGAGAAGCCTAAAATTACTATATCACTCTTTTGGGGGCTAAAAAGAGGGATATAGACCATGTAAAGACCTGTGTTATGGATTAAAACATTAAAAAGACAGTATGTTAGCTTGGCCCGACTTCAAAAGCCCCCTCGCATCTTACATTCCAATTTACTCCGGATCATTCCAAGATGAATAAGGAGAAGCCTCAACCAAAAAGGTGCCGCCGTCTGTTAGGCGCGAGGTTACTACATTTCAAGTCCTCAAAATAATTCATCCACAATTCTTGTTTGTTTTTAGGTGTAGGCAAGATCCGACGTATTCTGCTTTTTCATAAAAAACCTCCATGCCCCCGTGGGCACCACGAAGCATGAAAATAGACATTCGCTGATTTTACTGAGGTATTTGCTCTATTTTCTTACTAAGTAACTATTCACTTGCAAATACAAGTCTGCACTTTGACTGATCGGGACAGATCACTGAATTCCGATGGAAATCTGCAGAGGTAAGGCAAAAGATTTTTTGCTGTTGTCAAATCTATGTGAACTCTCCCGGCGCCTCAGCCCTCTTGACAATACATCATGAATGATGTATTCAACAACTGTGGCGTGGAGGTGTGCTTGTACAAACTAATCTTCTACACGGCTGAGCGGAGCGATTCACCGCTTGATGATTTTCTTGATGGGTTAGACAAGAAGTCACGGGCTAAGGTGGCTGCGTATCTGTCGCTCCTGGAAGAGCAGGGGCCGAATCTCAAGCGGCCCTATGCGGATATTGTCAGGGGTAAAATAAGAGAATTGAGAATACATTATAGTTCTAACCAGTTCCGCATCCTCTACTTCTTCCAGATGCTTGATCAGATTGTGTTGGTACATGCATTATCCAAGAAAACTCATCAATTGAAAAAGCAGGATATTGACTTAGCTGAAAAACGCATGGAAGAGTGGATGCGGAGGTTTCCTACGGGAGGTGAGATATGAAAAAAGGCAAAGTTCGGACATTCCAAAGCAGGTTGCGGGAAGACATCAAAGATCCCGAGTTCAAAGCGTATTACCAGGAAGAGAGGCAAGCGCTAACGCTGGCCATGAAGATTGCGGAACTGCGTGATCAGAAAGGCTTAACGCAACAGGAACTGGCAAAGCTTATGGGAACCAGCCAGCAGGCGATTTCGAGGATAGAGAGCGGTGAGTATGAGGGCTTCACGCTCAAGACCTTGGAAAAAATCGCCGGAGCAACTGGGATGCGGGTTAAAATCGAGTTCGTTGCGGCATAGTCTGTCACCAGCAAATACAAGTCTGCACAGTCACCACACGGGTGTACTTACCAAATACCGTTTGGAAGGTGCAAAGTCTAAAATCATTGCCAAAAGTCGCTGATTGTGCGATACACGCGTCACTCTAATGAGGAATCAGTCCCTTTAAGGAGGTCGGAACCCTTATTCCGCGACATCAATGAAAATGGGGCTGATGGGGGGGGAAATCAGTCAGGCGCATCATCCCCTTGCAAGATTAAGGAGGCTCGTGTATTGGCCACCGAAAAAATCACCCTTTCCCAGCTCGAATCTTTCCTCTTCAAAGCCGCCGACATCCTCCGCGGCAAGATGGATGCCTCGGAGTTCAAGGAATTCATCTTCGGCCTGCTTTTCCTCAAGCGCCTCTCCGACGAGTTCGACCGCAAGCGCGAGCAGCTGCGCAAGAATAATTTCGCCCATCTGGCCCATCTGAAGGATAACCCCGGTCTCGTCAAGGAACTGCTGGAAGACAAGACCTCCTACGGCGAGACCTTTTTCGTTCCGGTTCGCTCCCGCTGGCATGAATCCTGGATCGACTTGAACGGCGATCTCGTTCCGGCCCTCAAGGACCTCAAACACGACATCGGCAACATGCTCAACAAGGCCATCGCCGCTATCGAAGAGGAAAACGACGCCCTCGCCGGGGTACTCAAAAACAACATCGATTTCAACGCCGTCAAAGGCAAGACCAAGATCCCCGACCAGAAGTGGAAGGACCTGCTGGATCACTTCAACCAGCCCCGGTTTGTCCTGGTCAATGACAACTTTGAATTCCCCGATCTGCTGGGCGCGGCCTACGAATACCTGATCAAGTTCTTTGCCGACAGCGCGGGCAAGAAAGGCGGCGAGTTCTACACGCCCGCCGAAGTGGTGCGCCTGCTGGTGCAGCTTACCAAGCCCGAGGCGGGCAACGAGATCTACGATCCCACCGCCGGCTCCGGCGGTTTCCTGATTCAAGCGCATCAATACGTCGAGGAGCAGGGCCAGGACCCCAACGATCTCGCCCTTTACGGCCAGGACTCCAACGGGACCGTCTGGTCGATCTGCAACATGAACATGATCCTCCACAACATCACCCGTTTCACTATCGAAAACGGCGACACCCTGGAGGACCCGCTGATCCTGGAAAACGGCCAGGTGCGCAGGTTCGACCGGGTCCTGGCCAATCCGCCCTTCTCGCAGAACTACAGCCGCGCCACCCTGAAATTCCCCAGCCGCTTCCGCGAATGGTGCCCCGAGACCGGCAAGAAGGCCGACTTGATGTTTGTACAGCACATGCTGGCCAGCTTGAAACCCCGCGGCCACATGGCCACCATCATGCCCCACGGCGTACTGTTTCGCGGCGGCAAAGAGAAGCTGATCCGCGAGATCTTCATCAACGACGATGTGATCGAGGCCATCATCAGCCTGCCGCCCGGCCTGTTCTACGGCACCGGCATCCCCGCCTGCGTGATCGTGTCCAACAAGAACAAGCCCGAAGCCCTGAAGGACAAGGTACTCTTCATCAATGCCGACCGCGAATACGCCGAAGGCAAGGCCCAGAACAAGCTGCGGCCAGAGGACATCGAAAAGATCGACTTCGTCTTTACCCACAAGCGGGAAATCCCCCAATACAGCCGACTGGTGGATAAGGACGAGATCGTCGATACCCACGACTACAACCTCAACATCCGCCGCTATGTGGATAACACCCCCGATCCGGAACCGGAGGATGTGCAGGCGCACCTGATCGGCGGCATCCCCGCGGCCGAGGTCAGCGCCCGTAAGGCCGATTTTGCCCGTTTCGGCATACGGCCTGAGACACTTTTCCAACCCGACCAGGTGAATTCCGCCGCAGGCGGAAGAGAGGGTGCCCTGGGGCAGCGTCCCGGCTATCTCACTTTCTGCGGGTCGATCGAAGCCAAGCCCGCCATCAAGACCATCCTCGAAGCAGACCCCGCGCTCCGTCAGACTCTTACCGCGCACCACGACGCCCTGGAAGCCTGGTGGGCGGTAGCCCGTGACGACTTTGCCGGACTGCGTGACGGCAAAAAGATGCCGGACGTCCGCCACGAGCTCCTGACCACGCTCAAAGACAAGCTCATTCCCTTGAATGTGCTCGATGAGTTCAAGAGCGCCGGGGTGTTTGTGAACTGGTGGCAGCAGATCCGCTATGATCTCAAGACCATCATCTCCACCGGCTGGCACCACAGCCTCATCCCGGACGACTACCTCATTGCCGAGTTCCTCCAGGCCGAGGCCGACGAGATTGAAACGCGGGAGGCGCAGATCAGCGAGGTGCAAAGCGAACTGGCCGAGGCGGTGGAAACGGCGCAGGAAGTGGCCGCCTACGAACCAGAAGAAGACGCGAGCGTCACCGCCGCCGTTATCAAGAAAGCCCTCAAGGAGCTGATCGACGACCTCAAGTGCAGCACGGGCGAATCGGCGCGCAAGGAGCGGGAAACCCTGCAAGCCCAGGAGGAGGCCGTCACCGCCATTGAAAAGCGTATCAAGGACAGCAAGGCCGCGCTGAAAACCAAAACCGACGAGCTGGAACTCAAGCTCCATCTCAAACGCCTGGGCGGCGATGAGTTTAAGGCCGAAAGTCAGGAACTGATCCGTCAGGTGGACGCCCAACTGGCAAACCTCGATCCCGCCCACAAGGATGACAAGAAAAAGATCACCGCCCTGAACAAGGACAAGACCGCCCTCAACGCCCGCCTCGCCAGGACCGACGGCATTCTCGCCGCCATCGGTGGCCCGCTCACCGAGGACGAGGCCCGGGGGCTGATCATGAAAAAGCTCTACGACTTGGCCGGAAACGAGTTGAACCGTTACCTCAACGCCGAAAAGCGCGGTTTGTTTACCGTGGTGGAAAACCTCTGGGACAAATACGCCGTCTCCAGCCGCGAACTGGAACGCGAGCGCACCGAAACTCTGAAGACGCTGGATGGGTTTTTGAAAGCCCTGGGCTATCTGGGAGAAGGTTTGAAGAGGGAAAGTCAGCCATGAAGGAAAGTGAATCCGTTGAACTGAAAAGGAGTTTGGCTGAACTCAAAGACGGGCTGATTTCACTGGCCGCCATTCTCAACAAGCATGGCGCAGGCGAGCTGTGGTTCGGCGTAAGAAGCGACGGGGTTGCGGTTGGCCTGGACGTGACCGAAAAGACCCTGCGTGATCTCTCGCAAGCCATCGCTGCGCACATTGAGCCGAAAATATTCCCGCACATCACCCTGGAAACCTTGGCGGGCAAAACCTGCGTGAAAGTGGCATTCACCGGCAAAGAAGCCCCCTATTTTGCCTATGGCAGGGCCTATATGCGTGTGGCCGATGAGGACAGGCATCTCACCGTGAAGGAGCTTGAGAACCTGATCCTTGCCAGAAACCGCGAGGCGCTCCGGTGGGATAACCAGCCCTGCAAATCCTCCGTGAAAGACCTCAACGAAAGAAAAATGAAAGCCTTTGTGAAGCGCGCCGGTCTCGTATGGGACAAGGTCTCCAATGTACTGGAAAAACTGGGCCTGCTACAGGATGGACAATTGCTCAATGCGGCCCCTCTTTTTTTTGCGAAAGAACCCGCACTGCAACTGCGCTGCGCCGTTTTTGCCTCAACGGACAGCGCCACCATTATTGACCGCCACGACTTTGCCGGCGACATCCTGGAACTCATCGAAGAAGCGCAAAAATACATTCTCAAAAACATACACATCGGCATGAAACTCGACGGCCTCTACCGCGTGGATGTGCCTGAATTATCGGTAGCCGCCATGCGTGAAGCCATAATCAACGCCTTCTGTCATCGCGACTATCGCGATCCGGACTATGTGCAGGTAGCCATTTTCAAAGACCGCGTTGAAATCCGCAATCCCGGTGAGCTTTACGGCGGGTTGACCATCGCCCAGATACGCAAGGGCAATGTTTCCCGACGGCGGAACCCCCTTATTGCCGAATTGCTGCGCCGCATCCAGATGGTCGAAACCTGGGGGCGCGGCATGCGCCTCATCCTTGCCGAGGAGCCGACTGTACAATTCCAGGAAGTAGCCCAGCTTTTCATAGCCGCCTTTAACAGACCATCTTATGCCGATGCGGAAGGAACTATCGATAAGACTACGGATAAGACTACGGATAAAGGGCCATCGTCGGGGGCAAGAAAGATTCTGGAACTTATGGCTTCAAATCCCGTAATTACCCAGAAAGAGCTTGCTGTACGCTTGGGCCTGACTGAAGACGGAGTTT
The DNA here is from genome assembly GCA_034368785.1 of Smithellaceae bacterium. GTDB lineage: Bacteria > Desulfobacterota > Syntrophia > Syntrophales > CAMTWB01 > CAMTWB01. The sequence continues at coordinate 7,245 of JAXMLI010000101.1, forward strand.
ATTACCATATAGTCAAACTGAAGAGTCTTGGACATTTAGTAAGAATAGGCGGCAAAAAGGCGGGGCGATGGGAGGTGAAGGAATGACCGATGACCTCGTTAAGGATATTAACAAAACCGGGATGAGACCGACAGTTTGCAGAAATATCGCCTGCCCATGACAGGGCAAGACCTAATCACGAAACTGGCGAAGGAGTCAAGGGGCAATGGAAAGTAAAATGAAACTTGGGAACGTTGAACTCCTGAAGGTTGTGGCTGGGTTTTGAGGGGATAGGATACTTGAAATGAGTGCTGTGGAAGGTTGGAAAACTTGCCGCTTGGGAAACCTTGTTGAAGTTGAAGGCGGTTTTGCATTTAAAAGTGCTGATTTCGATGATGGCGGTATTCCTATTATCAGAATGAGCGACCTCGATAACGGGCATTTAGATCTCAGTGGATCTGTCCGTATTAAATCGAATCAGTTGAAAGCACTTTCAAAATTCGCGCTACATACTGGCGACTTTCTTGTCGGAATGTCTGGAAGCATCGGGATCTATGCAATTGTTCGAAAACAGGATCTGCCAGCATATTTAAATCAACGTGTCGGAAGATTTCGATTGACAGATGAAAGTTTGGCTGACTACGATTTCATCACTCAGATCGCACGTTCTAAGCCTTATGAGTTGCATGTTGAAATGCTAGCCGCTGGGGCTGCACAGGTCAATATCAGCCCTTCTCAGATTGAATCATTTAGCTTCGACCTTCCTCCCAAACCCGAACAAACCAAAATCGCCAAGATCCTCTCAACGGTGGACCGGGCGATTGAACAGACCGAGGCATTGATTGCCAAGCAGCAGCGCATCAAGACCGGCCTGATGCAGGACCTCCTCACCCGCGGTATCGACGAACACGGCAACCTCCGCTCCGAACAAACCCACAAATTCAAAGACTCCCCCCTGGGCAGGATTCCGATAGAGTGGGATGTAGAAAAATGGAGTCAAGTGTGCAGTAAAATTCAAGATGGTACGCACTTCTCACCACGAACCGACTCGTCGGCAGAGTTCAAATATGTAACATCGAAGAATATCAAGTTCGGATTTTTGGATCTGTCTGATGTTGAATATATCGATAAAAGACAGCACGATGAAATCTACAAGAGATGTGATGTATGTTTTGGAGACGTACTGCTCACGAAAGATGGCGCAAATACAGGCAATGCTGCCATTAATCTTCTGAACGAAGAGTTTAGCCTCTTGTCAAGCGTTGCCCTCATCCGGCCATTAAAGAGCAAATTAACATCAATGCTTCTGCTCCAAACGATTTTGAGCAAAAGCGGGCAACGGCTTATTAAAGATTCCATGTCCGGCCTTGCGATTACCCGGGTTACATTGGAGATTATCAACAACTTTTTGATGAAGGTCCCTCCTGTCGAGGAGCAAGAAAGCATAGGGCAGTTCCTTGCTGTTCAGGATGAGCGAGTCAAATCGGAGGCAAAAAAACTCGCCAGACTCCGCGCCCTCAAAACAGCCCTCATGCAAGACCTGC
>JAXMLI010000102.1:0-5348 GCA_034368785.1 Smithellaceae bacterium
CGGACGGGGTCAAAATCCACGAACCAGCTCTTGAAGATGGCCTGTGCCATCGCCTCCAGCGTTCGGTTCATTTTTCGGTTCAACTCGATCTTGTCATCCAGTGTGCCGAGGATGTGGGCGATGGCCTGCTGCTGCTTGAGAGGAGGTAGGTCTATTTCAATGATCTTAAATGTATCTCGCGTTATTGTATCAAATACCCCCCCGTGCGCTACTTGCTTCATCTCAGAAACAGCGTGACGCAACGCGTAATAGATAAAATCAGCTTCTGCTATTTCACGCTTACCTCTGATTCCGTAGCAGGACTGGTTGAATGCCATTGGCTTTGCAAGTTGCGCCACAACACCGACAGTTCCTCGTGCGGAAATAATAACATCACCTCTATTAAGGACTGCCGTAGCGCTCTCGGCAAGACCACGATCAGTGATGGATTTCTCTGCGGTGCTTACCCACCTATAGCCAGTATTGAAATCTGATACGGAAAGCCACGGAATGTCTCCGCCCCAGTAGTCGGGAACACTTGTCTTGGGCGTTCCACCGCTAATGAGATCGATAGCGTCAGCAAGTATCGTGCGCTTCCACTCACCTGCCATAACCAATGTCCCCCAGATTGGCTCGGGTGGGTTTTATGGAAGATTCAATCTGTTTTTTCAGGTCCACGGCATGGACACGTTCAGAAAACGTATCCATAAAACGAATATACATCGACACGTTATTGTTTCGTGTCGATGTCATCGACATGTTATTTCGACAGCAATCCATACAGGTCCACGTTCAGATAAAGCGTTTCCTTGCCGATTTTGTGAGGTTTCAGAATCCCGATTTTCTCCAGTTCCTTGAGATATTCGGCGGCTGTCTGGCGTTTTGCGATTCCCGCATCAACGAGAAATTGGCCCTTGGTATAGGGCTGGCGAAAGATCGTTTCGATCAGTTCCTTGGAGTAAACTCGGGCGGGCAGCTTTTCCCTTGCTTTTTCCATTGTTTCGTTCATCAGCGCCCGAATCGCCAGTGTGCGTTCACGGGTAAATACGGCGGTATCTTTGACTGCCTTCAGCATGAAAAGAATCCACGGTTCCCACAAGCCCTTCTCGGTTACCTGACGCAGGAGGCGGTAGTAGTCATTCTTATGTTCGATGATGGACTTGCTGAGATAAAGTACCGGCAGATCCAGCAAACCGTTCAGGACGAGGAAGAGAATGTTGATGATTCGCCCTGTCCGACCATTGCCGTCGGCAAAGGGGTGAATCGCCTCGAATTGATAATGGATCAGGGCCAGCTTGATCAACGGGTCCAGGTCGTCCTCGGCATGGATGAAATCCTCAAGGTTCTTCAACTTATCCCGGATAACGATTTCACCTTCCGGGGGTGTATAGATGACGGCTCCGGTTGCGGCGTTGGCGACGGCTGTTCCCGGCATTCTGCGGATACCGTCCGAATGCTCTTTAATGGTCTGGACGAGTTCTATGAAAAGATTGGTGGCAAGTACCGGCCGACTCTTCAGGATGTTGTATCCCTTCCACAGGGCCTCCCGGTAACGGAGAACTTCTGTTGTCGCCGGATCGGTTTGTTTTGTCTTCGCGGTAAAGGCCTGGAACAGCGCGTCACTGGTGGTGATGATATTCTCGATTTCAGAACTGGCCTGCGCTTCCTGTAAGATCAGCGAGTCCACCAGCAGGGCCTGATTGGGAATCGTCTGGCCAAGGCCTTTCAATTCCGCCAACGCGCTTCTGGCGGCAATGGTCTCCTTGAGGATCGTCTTGGTTTCAACATCGCCCTTGGGTGGGAGCGGCGGGAGATCGTTATAGGGAACCTTTGCATTAAACGCCATAGCCGATCTCCTCCAGGTTGGCCCAGATGAGCTTGTCCAGTTTGGCGGACTCCTCCATCTGCCCGCGCAGTTCGGCGGTGAGGTGGGCCATCTTCTCCTCGAACGGCTCGCCGTCGTCCTCGACTGCGGCCGCGCCGACGTACCGGCCCGGCGTGAGGATGTGGCCGTGATGGCGGATCTCATCCAGAGTGGCGGATTTGCAGAAGCCGGGGATGTCCTGGTACCCCTCACTCTTTCTTACTCCCGCAAGGGGAGAGGGTTTCCCTCGCCAGGCGTGGTAGGTGGCGGCGATCTTGCGGATATCGTCATCAGTCAGGTCGCGATGGACACGGTCGATCAATGTGCCGAGCTTGCGGGCGTCCATGAAAAGGGTCTGGCCGCGACGATCCCGGAAACCACCCCCCTTGCCCTCCCCCGTCAAGGGGGAGGATGAACCCTTTTTGTCGCGAGCGATGAACCAGAGGCAAACGGGAATCTGCGTCGAATAGAAGAGCTGGCCGGGCATGGCGACCATGCAGTCCACAAGGTCCGCCTCGATGATGTTCTTGCGGATTTGCCCCTCGCCGGACTGGTTGGAGGACATGGACCCGTTCGCCAGGACGAAACCCGCCATGCCGGTCGGGGCGAGATGGTGGATGAAGTGCTGGACCCAGGCGTAGTTGGCATTCCCGGCCGGCGGCATGCCGTACTTCCAGCGCTTATCGTCTCTGAGCATCTCGCCGCGCCAGTCGCTATCGTTAAACGGCGGATTGGCCAGGACATAATCGGCCTTGAGGTCCGGGTGCAGATCCTGGTGGAAGCTGTCGGCCTGTTCCTTCCCGAGGTTGTTCTCGATCTGGCGGATGGCGAGGTTCATCTTGGCCAGCCGCCAGGTCGTGTGGTTGGATTCCTGTCCGAAGATGCTGACATCGGCCTTGGCCTTGCCGCCATTACCGTTGCCTGAGGCATGGGCCTGGACGAACTCGACAGACTGGACAAACATACCGCCTGACCCGCAGCAGGGATCGTAAACCCGGCCCTTGTAGGGGGCAAGCATCTCCACGAGGACTTGGACGACGCAGCGGGGCGTGTAGAACTGGCCGCCCTTCTTGCCCTCGGCGCTGGCAAACCGGGACAGGAAGTACTCGAATGCGCGTCCCAGGATGTCCTGGGAGCGATACGCCTCACCCCCGAGCATCAGGTTCCCGACCAGGTCGATAAGCTGGCCGAGGCGCTGCTTGTCGAGGCGCGGATGGGCATAGTCCTTGGGAAGCACACCCTTGAGGGAGGGGTTGTCGCGCTCGATGGCGAGCATCGCCTCATCAACGGTCTTGCCGATGGTGGGTTGTTTGGCGCCAGCTTTGAGGTTCGACCAGCGCGCCTCTTTGGGAACCCAGAAGATGTTGACGGCTCGATACTCGTCAGGGTCTTCCGGATCGGCGCCCTGGGCGCGCTCCATATCGAGTTTGGCGTGCTGCTCTTCGAAGGCGTCGGAGATGTATTTTAGGAAGATCAGGCCGAGGACGACATGCTTGTATTCGGCGGCATCCATGTTGGAGCGGAGCGCATCGGCCGCCTGCCATAATTCCCGTTCAAAACCGAGATTGGCTCCGTTGTTGTTTTTGGCCATGTCAACATCCCTTTGCTAATCCGTCATCACACAACGTGCATCTCCCGTTGAGTCGGTCCGGGCCCTCTATCTACCGGAGTAGTTATGACTTCTCTTGGTATCATTTAGAGCTAAAAGCAATTGAATTGATAAGCCTGCCCTGGCGGGTGTATGATCCTTCGGGAAGGAACGGCCTATGTTTCCAGATGAATACCCTTTAATTTCAGAAAAAGTTCCCGCTCTTTGCTCTTCATGATCTCTCCGGATTCTTCAGCTGTGTTTTCGTGATCGTATCCCAACAGATGAAGCAACCCGTGGATCAGGAGAAAATCAATTTCATCCTTAAGATCGAGACCTCCGGCCAGGGCATCCTCCGCGGCCCGTTCCACGGAAACGACAATATCCCCCAGAAGACCGGGGGCAATATTGCCGAATTCCCCTTCGCGCAGGGAAAACGAAATCACATTCGTGGGCCAGTCCCGTCCGAGATACTCCCGATTAACTTCCTGAATTCCCTGATTATCGACAAAAAGAAGACTAATTTCCTGGTCGGCAACAGTCAAAGCCTTCATGAGTCTATCGAGGAATCTCCGGATGTGACGCAGGTCCAGCTTCTGATTTTTCTGCCTGTTTTCTATCAGGATTCCCATTGTTTTCCTTTTTTCCCGAGGCGGCCTCCCGGTGGACCGGTTCGGGATAATAATCGACGCGATGATGGAAGATGCCATTTAAGATCTTGATAAAGCTCTCGGCAATGATGTTAAGGTCCCGCAGGGTGATTTCACACTCATCAAGCTGTCCATCGAGGAAAATCTTCTCAAAACGTTCCCGGACCAGGTTGTTTATTCTGGCCGGCGTGGGATTTTTTAGCGCCCGGGAAGAGGCTTCGATCACGTCTCCCAGGAGGACGAGGCCGGCTTCCCGCGTCTGGGGCTTCGGACCGGGATAGCGGAAATCGCTTTCAGAAACGGAAGAGTTGGTTAGCTCACCTTCCTTTTTCGCCTTTTCCCAGAAATAGCCCACGAGACTGTTCCCATGGTGCTGGCGGATGACATCCCTGATTCGACTGCCAAGTTTCATTTCGGTAGCGAGATCGCAGCCGTCCTTAACATGGGATATAATGACCAGACTGCTCATTGTTGTGGAAAGCCGGTCATGTCTGTTATCACCATTAATTTGATTTTCGATGAAATAATGAGGTTTCTTGAGTTTTCCGATGTCATGATAGTAGGCGCTTACCTTGGCTAAAAGAGGGTTGGCCTTGATGGATTCCGCGGCGCCCTCAACCAGGGAGGCCACGATAATGCTGTGATGATATGTTCCGGGGGCCTCGATTACCATCCGCTGAAAAAGGGGATTATTGAGGTTTGCCAGTTCAAGGAGCCTGATCTCGGTGATAAAGTCAAAGAGTGTCTCGAAAATTGGCGTAATTCCCGCCACAATAAAGCCCGCGACGATACCTCCCGTGATCCCCATGACGACCTTTAAAAAGATATCCAGGAAGCTAAACTCGCCGGTCATGACGGTCAATATGATGGCCGTAACGCCGTTGACCGCGCTCAGGTACAGCCCCGCCCGGAAAAAGTCCGACCGTCGGCGGCAGTTTCTTATGTAGTTTGTCACGGCCATACTGCCCGCGAAACAATATAGCGCCATGGCCATCTCCCCTTCAAAGAAAAATCCAACAAGAAAGGTTAAAAAGATGGAGTATATTATCGCCGTGCTGTGATTCATAAGAATTATAACCAGCATGGCGCCGACGCCAAAGGGGATGCTGAAGAAAAATATGTCGGGAGTTATAAACGGAAAGGTCTGGTTTACCGCCTGAGCGAGGAAGATTCCTACCTTGATAATCACCATTTGAACCAAAGCGACGGCCGTTAAAAAAAACAGCCCTCGGAGGTCAATCGCGGGCTTTAGCCAGCGGGTGGCAAC
>JAXMLI010000103.1:0-9418 GCA_034368785.1 Smithellaceae bacterium
TTTCGGGACGGCTTCGTAAAAAGGCCGCAGGCAAGGCGTGCAAATCCCGAGGAATGAGGCGTACTTTTAGGTACGCCGCAGTGACGAGGGATGCAGCGCAACGTAGCATCCGGACTTTTTGCGGAGTCGTCAATTTTCCTGCTCCAGGAAGTTCAATACATTCAGAGAGATACCCGTAATCTCCTGGATCGTTCCGGCCAACGCCTCCGCGTCATTCCGTCTGATCTGGCCGAGCAACTCCGAGTTTACCAGACGGTGGACTATCCTTTTGTTTTCCTCCGCGCCCTTTACCCCGGCCAGGATCAGAGGGCGAAGCCAACCAAGAATATTCAGCAGTATCGCATATTCAGGGCCGAACTGGAGGGACAGATCCTCTCTGAGTTTGCGAGCTAAGGCCGGACTCTTACCGCCGGTAGAGATAGAGACCACCAGGTCACCCTGTTCTACCAGGGAGGGCAGGATGAAATTGCTCTTTGCCGGATCGTCCGCGATATTTACCAATAGCCCCTTTTGGGCTGCATCCAGGGCTATTCTCTCGTTCACCTCATGTTGGTCGGTGGCCCCGATAACCAGAGAGGCCCCTTCCAGACAACCGGCGTCGTAGGCTGAGGGAATATGCAGAACCAGACCCGCCATTTTCATTTCCCGCAACCCCTCGCCAAGTTGCCGGGAAACAACAGTAACCACCGCGCCGCAATTCAGGAGGCGCCGGGCCTTTCGCCAGGCCACCTCGCCGCCCCCGACAATGACGCATCTCTTGGATCTGATATCAAGAAATATCGGATAATAGTTCAATTTTTTCGTCATTCCTGTCTCTGGATAAGAGGCCCACGGCTAGCACGAAGGGAGGCCAAAAGTCAAGTTCCTTGAAATTTTCCCAATTCAACAGTATATGGCTGCCATGAAAGAAAATACTCCCCAAGTGCATTCATTGAAGCATAATCAAGACAGCTGGATTAAAATAGAGATCAAGGCGGCGGCGGAACTTATCGATCCCCTGTCCAATTATCTGACCGAAATCGGCGTGGAGGGTTTTTATCAGGATCTGCCCGTCACCCCCGCGGATGAAAACAATCTTGATATCGCTCAGCAACTGACGGCATATCTGGCCGATGATGACACCTGTCCCGCAAAAATCTCCTCCCTGAAGGAATATATCCGGAGCCTGGCGGCAATCTTCCCGGAGAGCCAGGCCGCTCTGGTCGGCGCGGAATCTGTAGCTGGCCTTGATTGGGGCGAGGAATGGAAGAAATATTTCAAACCCTTCCGGATAGGCCGGCGTCTGGTGATAAAGCCCTCCTGGGAGGCATATGAGCAGAGGGATGAAGACCTGGTGATAACCCTGGATCCCGGCATGGCCTTTGGCACCGGTCAGCACGCCACCACCCGGATGTGCCTGGAAGCGGTGGAAATGCTCCTGGAAGGCCGGAATGATCTGGAAACCTTTCGTGTATTGGATGTGGGAACCGGGACGGGGATTCTGGCCGTTTACGCGGCAAAACTGGGGGCCGGGCAGGTAACGGGGATTGACATCGATAGCGTTGCCATGGCAATCGCCCGGGAAAACGCGAAGAGCAATGCCGTGGGGTGGATACAATTCCTCGACCGACCCATCATGTCGCTCCAGCCAGCGTTCAGCCTGATCCTGGCCAACCTTACCTCCCGGCCTCTGATAGAGCTGCGGCCCTTTTTCGAGTCCCTCCTGGCGGCGCGGGGACATCTGATAATCTCCGGCATCCTCGCCCGGGAAAGGGAGGAAATGGAAGCCGGTTTCCTCCTGCCCCCGTTTAATAATTATCAGGTCCTGGCCCGGGAGGAGTGGCTGTGCTTCCACTGTAGAACAGGTGAAACAAAATGACCCGCCCCCGGATCTTCCATTTTGGAGAAATCTATCCCGGCATGACCTTGCGGATCGAAGGGGATGAATTTCACTATCTCAGACAGGTCTTGCGCCTGAGGACAAAAGATGAACTGTTCATTTTGAACGGTCAAAACGGTGAACTCCCGGGAATTATCCGTGGATTTGACCATAGCGCAGCAACAGTGGAGATCACGGGTCCGGGGAAAATCCTCTTCGCCCCCCTCGACATTACCCTGGCGCAGGCGCTGGTCAAGGGTGAGAATATGGAGTTCCTTATGGAAAAGGCCACGGAACTGGGTGTCAACCGGATCATACCCTTTCACGCCAGGCGCTCCATCCCCCGTCTGGAGGGGGAAAAGGCCAAGGCCAGGGTGGGAAGATGGCAGAAGATCGCTCGGGAAGGGGCGAGGCAGGTAGGAAGGCCCAGTTTCCCCCTGATCGAGGATTTGACAACCTTTGAGGGAATGCTCTCCCGGATGCCCGGCGACTCCCTCAGGCTCATCTTCTGGGAGGAAGAGGAGGAACGAGGCTTGAGGGATGTCATTCTTTCGGAGCCCAACCGGTCTGTACTCGCCTTTTCCCTTGTTATTGGACCGGAGGGGGGGTTCAGCAGGGAAGAGGTGGCAATGGCCAACGACCAGGGGTTTATTTCCGTGAGTCTCGGCAGGCAGGTCCTCAAGGTGGAGACGGCGATCATCTCCGTACTGGCAATCATTCATTATGAGAAGGGCCTTTGGGGCTCTTCGGGCAGCAGGGAGGGCGAAAAATGATACCTTCAGTCTACGGTGGTTTCTGGCGCCGGGCGGCAGCGCTCTTGATCGACAAGGCGATCCTGATGACTCTGTCCATTTTCTTTTTTTTCCTGGGAGTTCTGGCGCAATTGATGGCCTCCGATTCACCCCAGCTCATGGGAGATCTCTTCTTTGGTCGCGCGACTGAAATGGCCGGAGGCTTCCTTTTCATTTACTACCTCGCGGTGGCTATCCTGGGACTCCTCTATTTTACCTATTTTATCGGCTATGCCGCGCAGACCCCGGGCAAGATGCTCTTTGGCCTCTATGTCATCAGGACCGACGGAAAAAACATGAATTACCGGCAGGCCTTTCTCCGGTGGATTGGCTATCTACTCTCGGGGCTGGTATTTTACCTGGGATTTCTCTGGGTGATTTTCGACAGGAAAAGGCAGGGCTGGCATGACAAGCTGGCGGATTCCATTGTGATTCACATTCCCAGGGACAGGATCATCCCCTCCCCGCCCCCGGTCGTGGAAGAAGACGAGGCCGCCCAGCGGAGCGGAATTGAAGACTACATCAACCGGATAGAGAGGGATGGGGATGCCCTGGAACAACCTGAAACCGAGGCCTTCCGGACGAAAAATGACGAACTCGTAAAAAGTCGAAGCCACTGTCAACCCTGCGGGGAGGGGGACGGGAATGGCGACTTATTACCGCTTCATCAAAAATGCCTTGACAAAGAAAAGGACATTTACTAGAAACCACAAGTCCCTGTAGGGCGCCAAAAATGTATGGGTCGGTAGCTCAGTCGGTAGAGCATCGGACTGAAAATCCGAGTGTCGGCAGTTCAATTCTGCCCTGACCCACCATAGAAATAAAGGGGTTACAGCTTTACGGTTGTAACCCCTTTTCTGTAATGTCAAAATCTTCAAAAATTGACAGGAAGAACGTATTCTGCGACAATTTTTATGCGACGGGCGCGGGGCGCAAAACCCCTCTAATTTTAGCGCTTATTAAAAGGCCTAAAATCAGGCCGGCGGATATTTGGTCATCTGTCAGCTTTTTCATGCACCAGTTGCAATGGAGACAATCGTAAATTTTGAGACCTTCCAAGGCAACGGCTTCTGTAACGACCCCTTCCGCCTTGGCCGCCTCCCGCAATGCATGTTCGAGAAGAAAGGACGTATTCCTTTTTTACCGGACTTGAATGGATTCCTAAAAGCTTGATCTGTGCCATCTTTTTTCAACTTTCCGTACAGACCTCGATAATATCATGTCTTTGCAAGGCATAAGGAGAAAGGTCTTGTATAGCCAGGAAGATCGCCAAGAGTAACATTCATCCGATAATGTTCATTCTTAATCATAGAAAATCCAAATGTTGGCAGAAAATGTCTCCACCTACCACTATTGGATGGTGAACTTTCATCAGAACCGAGTATTACGCATTGAAGGGGAGTAAAGCCTATGGACGGATCGAAAGGATTGATCGCTACTGTGGAGCCGCACTTTCCCGCTTCTCGATGGTTCGCAGCGTGTCGAGGTATTCTTGTTTGTTTTCGATCCGTAGGGCGTGTTCAATCATCTGCTGTGCCTCCCGATGTCGTTCCTGCATCAGCAGGGCATTCGCCAGGTTATTCATCACGTCAGAGTTATTCGGGTTATAATTTAAAGCGGTACGGAAGAAATTCTCCGATTTTTTGTAATCCCCCATCTTGAACATGAGATTTCCGAGGTTAAAGTAAGGGACATGCCAGTCTTCCCGCTTCTTGACCGCCAGCAGATATTCCTTTTCGGCGAGATCGAATATCCCTTTCTGCTCGTAGACGTAACCGAGATCGTTATGCTGCTCGGCAGTAAGTCTGTCTTCCAGCACCACGATCTTGGGTAGTGCGCAGGAAGAGAGCAACAGAACAGCCACAAAAAGCAAAATCGCTACCGGTAAACCAACAAAAAGCTTCTGCCTGCTCGCTTCCATATCTTGTCGAATTCCTCGTATAAGTATAATTGGGACGCCTTGAAACCGTTGTGGGCCAAAAACCCCTGTTCGTTGTAACCGTAAACTACCAGGTAATGCGGTTTGGACATTACCCAGAATCCCAGATCGACAAGAACGATCACCGGTTTGCCTTCGGACAGGAATTCCTTAATATCCACCGTGTGACCTCGGCCGCTCTTCGTTTGAAATCCTCTTTCCCTGCCGTAGTTTTCCAGGTCCGTGATCAGGGCTCCCTGCAACTTGGGGGAGTATACTGCTTTCCCGATCATTTTTTGATCCAGGGTATCACCGTAATAGGACAGCACCGACGACAGTGATGCAGGACCGCAATATTGCGTGTCCTGCATCACAAAGGGAACATCATGAATGATGTAAGATGGACCGGCACCGAAGGCCAGGACAAGAGAGAAAAGGAAAATATTCAAAATATTTTTTCACTTAACGATAATCTTCTTATCCATAAGTTTCATAATGAGAATGACCAAAATCACGATGACCAGGAGACCGATGACAATTCCCAACCCATCCCCACCGGCCAGGACCCGATCCGATGCCTGGGCCATCAGATGAAGCTGCTCATCAGACATGCTTTGAAGTTTTGCCTTCACTTCATCGGCGGACAGACCATAAGCCTGGAGCTTATCGGTCACGATCTGCATCTCCAAGACTTTTTGGACCTTGTCGATCTCTGCCCCTCTGACCTTGTCGGCCATCTCCACCGATGAGGGTATCGAATGGATTAACCCCGCTACGGCCGGAAAACTCATAAACAGGACAATATAAGTTGCCACAAACATCGCCAACATCGGAATCCTGAATTTCTTCAACATACGGCACCTCCTTTTAGACGTCTCTCGCTGGGTAAACAGTTGATATTGATTTATGTAAGAACTCGGTCCGCATAAGCTAAGCATATGGAAAGGGTGTTCTTATGTCAAGGAGGATTTATCACAACATTCAGTGTCGATATAGGAGGCGATTCCGACCCCCCGATACTGTTTGCAATATGAAATCACCAACCTTTTATGACTCTGTCAGATTTCTGATTACCGACAATCCGTAAAATCAGTTATTTTCCGACTTCCCGCCTTTTCCCCTGCTCCTTTTTTCCTTCCTGTCCTTGTCTTTGTGCTTGCCCTTCCGCTGTTTCTCAGATCGGACATCGCGGTCAATGTTGACGAAGCTTCTCCCCTCGGATCGGTATTTCATGACCTGTTCCGGGGTATATTTATGATGTTCGGATATGAATTTCAGATTCACCTGATTGACGATGTCCTCATCCTTGAATTTCATTTTCTTCCAGTCTTTTTTCGGATGGTTTTTGTAATAGCCGTAGGCGTTCCCGTAGGGAGGACCCTCTTTCACCGATTTCACCGGAACATAATAAATATCGGGGCTTAAACCAAATTTTAGGGTGATATCCATCCAGTTCATCCCTCTGAGACGCAGATCGACAACGGCCTCCGGTGACACGCGCGCCCTCTGTGCGAGAAAATAGACGACGGGGAGCTCTTCCTGATGAATCCCCCGGTCCCTGACGATCAAGACCTCTCTTTCGGGGACTCGGTAATAGTTGCCCACGGAAAGGTTGAAACCGGTAATACCTTCGCTGCCGCCGGACAGGCCGACTCCCCATTGTGTTTCTGCCGCAACAGAGAATGTGGCGGTAATGAAACACAAAAAACAGCCGATGCTTATTAAAAGTATACGCATTATAACAACTCCTTTCTGCGTAAAGACTCTTCCAACATGTTTAATTGTTGTGTCTTTTCCCCTTCCCGGGTCAATGGTGGCTGCCGGGCTCCATCTGGGAAAGAATAACGGTCGCCTATTTCACGATCAGATTATTCTTGACGGTTTGGACCCCTTTGACGCTCCTTGCGATTTCACCGGCCTTATCGACGGCCTTTTGGGAATTAACGAAGCCGCTCAGTTGAACGGTCCCATTGTACGTCTCGACACTGATCTGAAATGACTTGAGAAAATCATCTGATGCCAGCAGAGATTTTACCTTGGTCGTAATGACCGAATCGTCAACGTATTCACCGGTACTTTGACGTGTGCGTGTCGATGCACAGGCTGCAAGGGTGGCAATCAGCATAAGAAACACCAAACAGTGGATAACGATATTTCTCTTTTTCATAGTGGGCTACTCCTCTCTGTAAGGATGTTTGTTTTCTCCGTTACTGCCTGGTTTCCCGGCACTGCTACAATGCTTCAAGCATTACCGTTTGTAGAACTAAACCGCTACGCGGTGGTCTTTGCAAACCCCTCTTCGCTAAGCCAAAATAAATCATTTTACCTCCTTATTCAATCCGGATTATTTATCGGCCCTTGTTGATCGGGCCGAATCTCAATACAGTTTCCTTTGCCGTACCGTCGGCATGAGCTGACGGAAACCTAAAACGAAGGAGATTGTATTATGGGAAAGTTAAGAGATCAGATGCTTATGGACCTTCAGTTGTGCGGAGCCAAACCAAGGACGCAAGAATCTTACCTGAGAGAAGCGGAAAATCTGGCAAAATACTTTAACCGGTCGCCGGCTGAGCTGGGAGAGAATGAGCTCAAGGAGTATCTGCTTTACCTTATCAAGGAACGGCACCTATCGGAGGGAACGTTCCGGTACTATGTTGCCGGGCTCAAGTTTTTATACAGAACAACGTTGAAACGGGAATGGCCGGTGGAGAAGATCAAGCATCCGCGGGCCAAGAGCAAACTCCCTGTGGTGCTGGATTTCTCAGAGGTGGAATCCCTCTTTTCGGTCACCAAGAACCTCAAGCACAAGGCGATGTTGATGATCACCTATTCATCGGGGCTGAGAGTAAGTGAGACAGCAAGGCTTAGGCTAACCGATATCGATAGCAAGCGGATGACGGTCAGGATAAGCCAGGGCAAAGGAGGCAAGGACCGCTACTCCATTTTGTCCCAAACGGCCCTTGAGCAATTGAGACAATACTGGAAAAAATATCGTCCCGCGGAATGGTTGTTTGATGGGCAAAAGAAGGATGACCATATATCCTTATCTACGATACAGTCTATCTTCCACGCTGCAAAAAAGCGTGCTCGCATCACAAAACCGGCAAGTGTGCATACGTTAAGGCACAGCTTCGCCACACACCTGATTGAAGCGGGAACAAGCCTCCACCATGTCCAACTGCTACTGGGGCACAGGTCGCCCACAACAACCACCGTCTATCTGCATGTCAGTCGGCTGAACCTGTCTCAGGTTACGAGTCCCCTTGACCGAGCGGCCAACCAGGCTTCGTAATCCAAAAAGCGGATGCGAACATCATCTGGCGGCCTTGAAGTGGCGGACATCTTCCGTCAACACGGCCCTGCGTATAGAGAAGCCCACAGGTTGTCCCGCAATGATTGGCGGGTCATGCACGCCATCGAGGTCTGCAGAACCTCTGTCCTCGGCGGGCATAAGGATAAGTGCGACAAGTGCGGCCATCTGGAGATATCCTATAACTCCTGCCGGAACCGGCACTGCCCAAAATGCCAGACCTTGAAAAAAGAGAGATGGATCGAGGCTCGCAGTGAGGAGCTCCTTCCCATTCAGTATTTTCATGTGGTCTTTACCATTCCCTCGGAACTGAACCACCTGGTATCGATGAATCGGAAGGTCATGTACGATCTTCTTTTTCAATCCGTATCCGAGACGCTCTTGGAACTCGCCAATGACCAGAGGCATCTCGGCGCAAGGATAGGGGCTATCGGCATTCTGCACACCTGGGGCCAGAACCTTATGGATCACCCCCATGTTCACTGTATCGTCACCGGAGGCGGTCTATCCTCTGACGGCAGCCGGTGGGTATCATGCCGCAAGGGCTTCTTCCTTCCTGTAAGGGTCATGTCGGCGTTGTTCAGCGGCAAGTTTCTTGACCACCTCAAAAGTTGCTTCAAAAGAGGTGATATTGTTTTCCCCGGCAGTATCTGTCATCTCAAGGAACCGGACGACTTCGAAACCTTCAGGAAACAGTTCTACCAAAAGAAGTGGGTCGTCTATTGCAAACCGCCTTTCGATGGCGCCAAAGGGGTCCTGCAGTATCTCGGCAGATATACTCACCGGATCGCTCTGAGCAATAACCGAATCCTCGCCATCCGGGACGGCAATGTCTCTTTTCTCTGGCGAGATTATGCCGACGATAACCGCAAAAAGACCATGACCCTCAAGGCAGATGAATTTATCAGAAGGTTCCTGCTTCACGTACTACCCGAACGTTTTGTACGGATTCGTCACTTCGGCTTGCTGGCAAATAGAAGCCGCAAGGATAACATTGCGGCGTGCCGGAAGATTATGGGCAGTAAAATGATAGCAAAAGAAAACGCTAAGCTGGAGACTTGGCAGGAGCAGTTGCTCAGGATCTGTGGAATCGATCTCAGTATCTGTCCCGCCTGCCAAAAAGGCAGGATGTTCAGGGTTGCGCTTCTCTACCCTCTTCGATGCAACAGCCCACCGGTGATATTGATATAATGACCGTTTGCAACGAAAAAACCATATCCCCGGCTTCCTGCGAAAAAATCGCTCTTTATCGCCATGCCATACTATTGCCTAAAATCACCCACTCCTCTACTTCCCGATCATCAGTAGACCATTCTATAACGATGTTGGCTCCCGTGGCCGACCAGGATCGGCACAAAACGACGCAACAAGGCTCTTTACTCACCGGGTTATCGATAGAAAAAACAAGAAAGATACGATTGAAACTCCATAGCTTGCGGCACGCGGCTTAGTTCTTCAAGCGTCAATCCAAAATTGTTTCCAATGCGGGGAATGTTTTCATATTCTTGCGCTGAACAACTTCGGATTGACGCTTATTCGAA
>JAXMLI010000104.1:0-7380 GCA_034368785.1 Smithellaceae bacterium
GGTCGCCTGCCCTGAGCTTGTCGAAGGGAGGCCGCGGGTGACGGCGCGGTGGATGATGGCCTGCTTCTGCTCCTCCAGCAGTTTGATCAGCTTCTGCTTGGCGCGGATGTATTTCCCTATCCGCCGGTCCATATAGTCGAGGAACCTGACGATGGCGGCTTGTTCGGCGGCAGGCGGTCTTGGGAAGGGTTCGCACTTCAGAAGCTCCATCGGTATCCGCATCCGATGTGCCAAAATGCCGTTACCAATCCGAACGAGGCTTAGTTGGAACGGTTTTGTCTGGAAGTAAGCGTTCAGATATCGGGAGTCATCGATTTCCGCTCGGCGGGTCAGAACATAGTAGACCGGACTGAGGCAACCCGTGTACTTCGATAAGCCCACAGAGCCGATGATGACGTTCATGCAATTGACAACGATGTCGTTCGGCCGGACGATCTTATACCGGGTGATGTCATCTGATTTCTTGTTGCCGACGTTCCCTTTCTCTGCGTAAGGAATGACTCCTCGCTCTCTCATGACGGAAAGCACATCCGTCACATTGTTATCGTCATTTGTTTCGCCACGCTCCCGAACGAGAGCGCCGAGCCGCCGCACCTCCCAGTGCTCCGGCACCTCCCCCAACCACGGCACACCGGAGTCCTTCATCTCTGGATAGGGTTTGAGGTCAGCAATCATGACTTATTACTCCAAATCGGCAGTTCCTGCCACTTCGGCGGGAATCCCATCATTGAAGGATCAACAAGACGATTATCCGCTATCAGTTGTTTCACTCTCTCGATCCAGGTGGTTCCCGGGCTCATCAATCTCAACAGATAACCCAGCATGACGAGTGTATTATAAATATTCCGGTCTGCTTTTATATTAAAACAAGCTGCTATCTCTTGCGGGCGGATCGGTACGGTCATCGTAATCGTCAGACGGCGATTCCAGAGACGCCCATGGTGTGCCACAAGATTTCGGACGTGGGTAAGATGGTGCATGAATGAGCTCAGCACGGATTCATTCAGTTGGAATACGGAAGCGATTTCCTGGCGATCGGATCGCTTTTGTAGATTTTTAAACCACATCGACAGTTGACCGAAGGACATGATTTCGCATACCGCCCAGAGGGGGGGCAGCTCGGGTTGACGATACTTGTCCTTGTAATGCTCGATGAATGTCTCCCGACTGCGTTTGAACTCCTCACGCAGGCTTTCCAGACACTGGGAATGGACACTTGCTGATTTGAATAGACCTGCATCGAGATGAGGATGACTGCCGTATCTGTTCCCCAGAACATAGGCAAAGCGGGTGCGGAAAGATATCTCGACGCGCTCTACCGCTTCCAGCACGAGCAAGCGAAACTTGCGGTCGAAGATATAGAGCGACAAAGCCTGTTCGAAACGTGTCCCTTTTTTAAATCTGTGGGTGTCCACATCCCCTGGCTCCTCGTAAATCAGCCAGTATGCTCTCAGGCGATAATAATTGATGTGAGTGAGGTAACGAAGGGCTTGCCTACGATCGGCAACAGTCATTCCGCGGGAGATCAGGAGATCGACCTGCTGGTCGACGGATAAAGGGGGCTTATCGTATCTCATGATAATGCCCTAAAAAAAAGTAACCCGCCGGGTGCGCTTGGCGGCCGAAGCCGGCAGAGGCGGGGCGGGTGTTGTTCAACAATCGTGGTTGTCGGATAGCAAACCGCCGATATAAAGTCAATCTTTTTATTCCTTTTGAAAGCCGATTCATCATCCGATGATTTCTCCCAGCAGTCCTTCCGTCTCTTTCTCCAGCGCCAGGATGTCGGCGCGGATTTCTTCCAGGGTGCGCAGCGGCTGAGGTTTGTAGAAGTGTCGGGTGAAGCTGATTTCGTACCCGGTCTTGACGCTCTCCGGGTCATACCAGGCGTCGGGGGCATGGGGGAGGACCTCGCGCTTAAGAAACGCATCGATGCTTGCCCCCGACCACGATCGGGGGGCGCCCTCCTCCAGTAATGGGATCTGCTCGGTGTCGCGCAGGTCGCTGTCGGGTTCGTACTCGACGACCGCTGCCTTGCCGTCGATGGTTGTAGAGAACAGACCGCGCAGCGGGTCGGCGGCCGTTCCTTTTTTATGGACCTTCCTGATGACCGGCGAGGCGGTTTCATCACGTATGCCCGATTCCTTGAGTGTCTTGATCTCCTTGGGGTTGTAAGCCCGGTTCGGGTCGATACCGGTGAGACGCAGCGGCCGCTCCACCGTCACCTTCCAGTAGCCAAAGGCTCCGTTGGGAAAAATCTTCGACTGCTCCGTTTCCTCAAACTTCAGAAAGGTGTCACAGATAAGCTCAATATCGTCGTCGGACAGCTCGCAGTTCTTTTTGCCCAAGTTCTTGCGCAGCGGTTTGAACCACTGGGTCGCGTCGATGAGTTGGACCTCCCCCTTACGATGCTCCGGCTTGCGGTTGGAGATGACCCAGATGTAGGTCGCGATGCCGGTGTTGTAGAACATGTTCAATGGCAGGGCTACAATTGCCTCCAACCAGTCGTTCTCGATGATCCAGCGCCTGATATTGCTTTCTCCCTGGCCGGCGTCGCCGGTGAAGAGCGACGAGCCGTTGTGGACCTCGGCGATGCGGCTGCCGAGCTCACTTTTGTGCTTCATTTTTGCGAGCATGTTCGCCAGAAATAACATCTGGCCGTCACTCGACCGGGTGATCAGGGAGTATTCGGGATCGCCGGCATGTTCGATCACAAAGCGTGGATCTTTAACGCCGCCTTTCCCGCCCATGCGCTCCAGGTCGCTCTTCCAGCTCTTGCCGTAGGGCGGATTGCTGAGCATGAAATCGAACGCACGCGATGGAAAAGCGTCGTTCGAGAGCGTCGAATGCTCCGGGCCGCCGATGATGTTATCTGCGGCGTCGCCCTCGCCCTTCAGCAGCAGGTCGGCCTTGCAGATGGCGTAAGTCTCGGCGTTGATCTCCTGGCCGTACAGGTGTGTTGCCACTTGTTTGCCATGCTGCAGGGCGAGTTGCTTCAGCGTTTCCTCGGCTACGGTCAGCATGCCCCCGGTGCCGCAGGCGCCGTCATACAACAAATAGGTGCCGGACTTGATCTGATCGGCAATGGGGAGGAAGACCAGCCTCGCCATGAGTTGCACGGCATCGCGCGGCGTCCAGTGCTCGCCCGCTTCTTCGTTGTTTTCCTCGTTGAAGCGGCGGATGAGTTCCTCAAATATCGTCCCCATCGCATGGTTGTCGAGGCCGGGGTGCTTGATCGACCCGTCGCCGTTCAGGACAGGATTGGGACTCAGGTTGATATCGGGCGAGAGGAACCTCTCGATGAGCGTCGCGAGCGCGTCGGCCTTCGAGAGACGCGGGATCTGGTTGCGAAACTCAAAGTTATCGAGGATGTCCTGCACGTTCGGGGAGAATCCATCGAGATAGGCCTCGAAATCGGCCTTGAGCTGCTGCTGGCTGGCGCGGGCCTTCAGATCGCGCAGCGTGAACTTTGAGGTGTTGTAGAAGGCCTGCCCGGCTGCCTGCCGCAGCGCCGGATCCTGATGGACGATGCCTGCCTGGTCCAGAGAGGTCTTCAGAGCGAGAACGGCCTGCTTGCTGGGTTCAAGCAGCGAATCGAGCCGTCGCAGCACCGTCATGGGCAAAATGACGTCGCGGTACTTGCCGCGCACATAGAGATCACGGAGCACATCGTCCGCGATACCCCAGATGAAATTGGCGATCCAGTTGAGCTTGTTATTTTCCATTAAATTCTCCGGTCCCCAAAAACATAAAAACCCGCTCTCTTCTGGAGATGCGGGGTTTCAATAATCAGTCCATGATATCCCTCAAACATTTTTATACGCTCACATTTTTTATCAGCGGTTACATATGGGGCCCTAACTATCACGATTTACGGAAGAATGCTAACATGAAACGCATAATCAGTTGAAAGCTCTTTCCGGGAAACCAATCGGCCAGGAATGAACGGCAAATTGGTCATCAAGCAGATTCGCCTTTCAAACCGAAGTCAACGAATTTGCAGGAATGATTGTTGTATTGACTAGTATTTGAACCGGGTAAGTACGGTTCGAAAGCTGGAGACTAAACCCTTATTTCAACGTCTCAAGGCCCACGTTTTTTCTTTTCCAGTTCACCAGAAAAATTCCCACGCAGACCATAGGAAGTCCCGTCATTAAAGAGCCAGTGAATTCTTCGTTGAGAAGGATAACGCCCGCAACGACCCCGAAAATAGGTGTCAGGAAGGTGAAGGCGGAGAGCCTACTCACCGAATAGCCGTGGATCAGCTTGAACCATATTAAGTAAGTAATGAAGGCAACGATTACCGACTGAAAGAGGATACAGCCGACAATTGAAGGATTCAACGTGATAATCCATTGGGGTTCCAGGATGAGGCTTGCGAAGAAAAGAATCGGAATCGAAAAAACGAGTTGATAAAGAAACGTATGGATCGGCTGGACCTTCCCTGCCATGAACCTTTTGATATAGAGGGTGGTCGCTGCCCAAAGGAAAGCGGCTATGATTTCCAGGATATCCCCGATGAGCATGGTGGGTTTGGCCGCGGTGGGTCTCCCTTGAAAGACCAGTAAAACGCCCACGAAGGCCGCAACAAGTCCCAGCGACTTAAAAAACGTCAAACGATCCCCCTTAAGAAAAAAGTGGGCTCCCACGGCCACGATGAAGGGGCTCGTGTAAAGGAAAATGATGGAGCGAGCAGCGTCTGTGTAGAGAAGTCCGAAGTATATGCAGGCGAATTCCAAACCAAAGAGAAGGCCCACCACAACTCCGTGCAGCAGATTGATGTCGGTATGAAATATTTTCTCCTTCTTCCACAGGCAATAGATCACTCCACATATCGAAGCGATAATGGAGCGTAAGGTTGACGCGAATACAGGAGCAATCCCCTGATTGACGTATTTGATACTGGGATGGTTGAAGCCCCAAACCAAAGTGATAATGACGAGGATGATGAGCGCCTTAACATCCAGGTAGTCTTTGCTTTCCTCAACAGCCATATTTCTCTTTTCAGACTGAATTGATATAACAATGCTGTTTAACGGTTTAAATTCGATGAGTTTCAAGTATGGGACGATACCACCTGCCGCCTTAAAAATCACCCGAAAAAATATGAACCTTTCAAACCGAATTCAGCGATCCGCCCCGATCATCTGCCCTGAAGACTTGTATTTGAAGTTTTGCGCGTTGCCGAACTTGGCAAGCTGGCGGGAAATTTTAGATTCAGCCACGCTATGGTGTCTCCCGGTCAGGCGTTTCGGCGGCTCTCTCCAGGAGTCTTCGACAGACGGTTTCCAGCGGACCCAGTTTGGTTTGAACCACATCCCATACAATTGGCAAATTGATACCGAAATACTCATGGGTGAGAATGTTGCGTAACCCTGTAATCTTACGCCAATCGATCTCCGGCTCATCCTTTTGTATTTGCTCCGGTAGTTTTCCTGCGGCCTCACCAATGATCTCAAGATTTCTGATGACCGCATCCTGAGTTTTTCTGTCCTTTGTGAAAGCCTCTTCGTCCTGATGTGCAAGGTATGTTCGGATTTGGTTGATGGCTTCTAAGATGTCATCGATATAGAGGCGGAAATCTCTACGCATAGGCCACCTCGCGGGTGATAATGGGCTTGAGGCGCGGCTTCAAGGAATCAGCCAAGACGAGGTCTACGGGCCTTCCCAGTTTATCCTCAAGGAAGAACTTCAGGTCCATATATTGATCGAAGGTTGGCTGTGCCAGTTCGACCAGAATGTCCACGTCGCTCCCGTCACTGGCGGAACCGCGAAGGACAGACCCGAACAAGCCGATCCGTCTCACGGAAAACCGTTCTTCAAATTCTTGCTTGTGCTGTTTAAGAAAATCAAGGATCTCATCGCTTCTTAACATTTTCTGCCCCCTGTCGGGTTCAATCGAGTGGCCCGGGATCTCCATATTTCACCGGTTGATTTGTTTTTCTCCCCTTGTTAAACTGAAACCATTGTATTTCTGATAATAATTGAAAAAATATTGCATACTTTTCAAGATCAGTCAATTAACGCATTCAACAAGACAACGCACATTTAAAATCGCCTTCCGTGATCGTGTACCTCCATCCGCAGTGCAGACTTGTATTTGAAGGCACCGGGCATTAAAAACCTGCCGGTTAGACTTTAGGATTGACGCGCCCTCCAATTAAATGAGGCTTGACTATCGCGGGGAAAAAATATAGTCATGACAGCTTTATTCATCTCGGGGAACGGACAATGGAAGAGACAGAACTGTTCAGAAAAAGACGTGAGAAGATCGAATCCCTGGAGGCAGCGGGGGTTCTTTTATACGCAAACAAGGTAACGGTTACGGCTACGACGGGGGCGATCTCTGCCCGTTTCTCCTCCTTTACGGGCGAAGATCTGGCCCGGATCGAGGAGAAGTTTTCTCTGGCCGGCCGGATCATGGCCGTGAGGAACTTTGGCAAGGCCGCCTTTATCAGCCTCCAGGACCGCAATGGCCGGCTGCAGGTTTACCTGAGCAAGGAAAAACTCGGGGAGAGGGGATACGGCATTTTCCAGAAACTGGATGTGGGGGATATTATATCTGTTTCTGGCCGGGTTTTCCGGACGAAAACCGGGGAGCTTACGATCGAGGCCGATGAATTTTCCCTCCTCTCCAAGGCCCTGAGGCCCCTGCCGGAGAAGTGGCATGGTCTTACCGATATTGAAACCAGGTATCGTCAGCGGCACCTGGACCTTATTTCCAACCCGGAAGTGCGGAAGGTATTTTTTACCCGGAGCCGGATCATCCAGTTGATGCGGCAATTTATGAATGAGCGGGATTTTCTCGAGGTGGAAACCCCCATGATGCAGCCCCGCGCCGGGGGCGCCGTGGCCCGTCCCTTCAAAACCCACCATAATGCCCTGGATATTGATCTTTATCTGCGCATCGCCCCGGAGTTATATTTGAAACGTCTGATCACGGGCGACCTGGAGCGGGTCTATGAGATAAACAGGAATTTTCGCAATGAAGGAATTTCCACCTTTCATAACCCGGAATTCACCATGATGGAGTTCTACCAGGCCTATGCCACCTATGAAGACCTGATGATGCTGACGGAGGAAATGTTTTCCTTCATCGCCCGGGAGCTTTTCGGCAACCTCAAGTTCGAGTATCTGGGAAGCGAAATAGACCTTACCCCGCCCTGGCGCCGCTTGTCTGTCCGGGAGGCCGTCATGGAGTCTTCCGGTCTTTCCGTCACAGATCTCTCGGACCAGGGGAAAATGGTCTCTTACGCCCGTTCCCTCGGCCTGGATTGTAAAGACGATGATTCCGCCGGCAAGGTCCTGGTGGCCATCTTTGAGGCCCAGGTGGAGGCTAAACTTATCCAGCCAACCTTTGTCACCCATTATCCGGTGGAGGTA
>JAXMLI010000105.1:0-7696 GCA_034368785.1 Smithellaceae bacterium
GAAAGGGCCAGTAGTTGAAACGATCCGTGTGATTCATGGCAAAGATTACGTTTTCATCCCGGGGGATGTTTTCGATCCCCTCCAGGTCGATCTTGACCCGGGCAAAGATATGATAATTGGGAAACAGCAGAAGCATCGCCACGAGCTGCTGTCCCCAGGGTTTGGTGGTTAGTTTCAATTTTTCCAGATGCTCTATATTAATCATAATGATTCCTTAATGACGATTTATTTGCGGTCGTTAATGTTGGCCATCAGGATGTCCTTGGCCCGCTTAAGATCATCCCTGGTGTCGATCTCAAGGGAATCGAAATCCGTTTCCACCACCTTGATCCGGTGTCCATATTCCATGGCCCGCAGCTGTTCCAGCGCCTCGAGCTTTTCCATGGTTCCCTCGGGAAGGGCGGCAAAGGTGGACAGGAAAGACCGGCGGTAGGCGTAGATGCCGTGATGTTTGTAGTAGGGGGTATTCATCGCCCGATCCCTCACATAGGGAATGGTTGCCCGGGAGAAGTAGAGGGCGAAGTTGTCCCGATCGAAAACCACTTTCACCGCGTTGGGATGGGTTATCTCTTCCGGGATCCTGATCCGGTAGATCAGGGTGGTCATTTCCAGGGAGGGGTCGGTCTTAAGCGGCGCGATCACCTCGTCGATCTGACAGGATTCAAAAAGGGGCTGATCCCCCTGAATATTTACCACGATATCATCGGCAGCGAGGCCAAGAATCTCCGCGGCCTCGGCGATCCGGTCCGTCCCTGAGCGGTGGCATGGGGCCGTCATGATGACCCGGCCGCCGAAATCCTCCACCGCGGCGCGGATCCTTTCATCATCCGTGGCCACCACCGCCATGGAGACCGCTGCGGAGCGGGAAGCCCGTTCAAAAACATGCTGGATCACCGGTTTTCCCGCGAGATCGGCCAGCGGTTTCCCTTCAAACCTGGTGGACTGATATCTGGCGGGGATGATGGCGATTATCTTCATGGTATTTTCTCTACAAGTAGGGGGCTGGTTGCTGCAGATAATTCACCACGTAATCCTCAATGGCCTCCTCCAGGGAGCGAAAGGCCGCAGAATAACCCTGCGCCCGGAGCTTTTCCATCGGGGCCTCGGTGAAATACTGGTACTGATTACGCAGGGAGGGAGGCATTTCGATATAGTCTATCCGGGGTGTCCCCTTAATGGCCGCAAATACCGCAGTCACCAGATCGTTCCAGGTCCTGGCCTTTCCCGTGCCCAGGTTAAAGATGCCCGCTACCTTGGGATTATTAATCAACCACAGTAGTACATCCACGCAATCCTTCACATAGACGAAATCTCTCATTTGCTCCCCGTCTCCGCAGGAGGAGCGGTAGGATTTAAACAGGCGAACTACACCCTCCTCACAGATCTGATGGAAGGCCTTGTAGATGACGCTTGTCATGTCGCCCTTATGATACTCGTTGGGGCCGAAGACATTGAAAAACTTGACGCCTGCCATGGTGGATTCCAGGCCCTGGCGGAGGATCCAGAGGTCGAAGAGCTGTTTGGAGTAGCCGTACATGTTTATCGGTCTCAGGCGCTTGGTTTCCTCATCCTGGTCGGAAAATCCCCGGGCGCCGTCCCCATAGGTGGCGGCGGAACTGGCATAGATGAACCGGACCTGACGTTTAGCCGCCCAGGCGGCAAGATGGCAGGAGTAGCGGTAGTTGTTTTCCATTAAATAGTCCGCGTCCCGCTCCGTGGTGGACGAGCAGGCCCCCAGGTGGACAATGGTCTCCACGGGAAACGGAATGGCATCCCTCTTGATCAGGTCAATAAAATGATCCTTGTGCAGGTAATCCACGTAAGCGCGATTAACCAGGTTCTTCCATTTGTCCGACAAGCCTAAATTGTCGACAATGACTACCTGGTCGAACCCGCTCGCATTCAGCTGCCAGAGCAGGGCGCTGCCGATGAAACCGGCCCCGCCGGTGATCACGATCATGAGTTATTTCTCCCCTCGCTACGGCCACGACGGAGCGTGGCCCTCCAACAGTCCGTCATATTTCCGTTGCCGCCGCTTCTATCGCCCCCCTGATCACCCCCAGCCTCTCCTCGGAAAGCTTGAGAGGGATAGCCATGAACAGGGTCCTTCCCAAAAGGTCCTCCGCGTGGGGGATGTCTTCCCTTCGGTATTCCACCCTTCCCTTGTAGGAGGGGTCGGTAAAGGGATACTGCTTCGAGTTGGGCGTGGCTCTGGCCAGAAAATGCTCCCAGTTCGGCACGTAGTGCCAGAGATTGTGCTTGAAACAAACCGCATCTACGCCTCGGCTGCCCAAGGCCTCTTGAAAGGTTTTGGCCGTCTTTTCCGCAGGAAAATTGAACCCCAGGAAGGTGGCGGTATCACCCGCCGGATCGGCCATAGCGCGGAATTTCAGGCCCGGAACTTCCCGCAGGGCTTCGCTGATCAGATCCCGGTTTCTTCTCTGTATCCCGATGAAGTTATCCAGCTTTCGGAGCTGGGCCAGTCCCACCGCTCCCTGCAGTTCGCTCATCCGGTAATTGAACCCCAGGATCGTCCGACCCTCGAGCGCCCGGGAGACGTTCGGGTTATGGTCGTGGCCATGATCGTGGTACCATTCGGCCCGGAGATACAGTTCCTTCCGGTTAGAAAGGACGATGCCGCCTTCGCCTGCCGTCATGGTTTTCACATAATCAAAACTGAAAATCCCCATGTCCCCGAAGGTCCCCAGTTTCTTCCCCTGAAAGGTTCCTCCGGCGGCCTGGGCGTTATCCTCGAGTACCAGGAGCCCCTTCGCGGCGCACACTGCTATAATCTTATCAATGCTCGCCGGCGCTCCGCACATATGTACCGGGATGACCGCCTTTGTGCGGGGGGTCATCTTGTTTGCAATATCCGCCGGATCCAGGTTGAGGGTTTCATCGATATCGGCCATTATGGGGATAGCGCCCACCTCCAGCACTGCCTCGTAGGTGGCAAGGAAGGTGAAGGCCGACACGATGACCTCGTCGCCGGGACCGATGTCCATGGCCGTCAGGGCGACCTTCAGGGCGGTGGAGCCCGAGGAAACCGCCAGGGCGTACCTGGCGTTGCAGTAGCGGGCGAAGGACTCTTCAAACTCCCGCACCTTGTAGACCCCGCGGCGTTCCTTATCAAACCCGTATCTCATCAGGACGCCCGTTTCCATGACCTCCATCACTTCCTGCATCTCTTCCTTGCCCATGAGTTCGTAGCCTGGCATCTCTTCCTCCTTATTAGGGACAGCGCCCTATTTATGGTTGATTTCGTGACTTAAGCGATCAGTTCCCGTGAAAATAGGGCGCTGTCCCTAATAAGCATCCTGATAAATGGAAATCGCGTCTTCCTCCGTGACCCGCCGGGGATTATTCGCCAAAGGGCGCGCCACGGTCATCGCGATCCGGGCCAGTTCAGGGAAATCATCCGGGGAAATATTCAGGCTCTCCAGGGTATCCTCAATCCCGCAGTCGGCAATAATGGTTTGTACGGATTCCACCGCCAGGAAGGCCGCGTCCCGTATGCCAATATCCTCTGTTCTCTCCCCCATCACCGCGGCAATAAGGGCGAATTTATCGATGGCGCCGGGTACGTTGTAGTTCATTACCGCCGGCAGGAGTATGGTGTTGGCCAGTCCGTGGGGTATGCCGTATCGCCCACCCAGGGGGTAGGAAAGGGAGTGGACCGCCGTAACCCCCGCGTTGGCCAGACCAAGCCCGGCGTAGAGACTGCCCAGGAGCATCTTTTCCCTGGCCTCGATATTCGTCCCGTCATGCACCGCCGTCCGCAGATTTGCCCCGATCAACTCGATCGCCTCCAGGGAGAAGAGTTCGCTCATGGGCGAGGCATTGATAGAGGTGTAGGATTCGATGGCGTGGCAGAGGGCGTCCAGCCCGGTCGTCGCGGTAAGACCAGAGGGCAGGCTCAGCGTGAGCAGGGGATCCAGCAGGGCCAGCTCCGGGTAAAGGTAGGGGCTGTTCATCCCTTCCTTCTTGTTGAGTTCTTTTCGGAGGAAAACAGAGGTAAAGGTTACCTCGCTTCCCGTGCCCGCCGTGGTGGGAATCGTAATCTTGGGCAGGCCCGGTCCGGGGACCCTGTTCAGGCCGAGATAGTCCACGGCCCGCCCCCGGTTGGCGGCGAGGACGGCAACGGCCTTGGCCACATCCAGGGCGCTCCCGCCGCCGATGCCCACCACCAGATCGCAGCCATCCTTCAGGGCCAGGGCGGCCCCCTCATCGGCCGACTCCAGGGGCGGCTCGGCATCTACCTGATCAAAAACGGAAAACTCGAGGCCGGCATTCTCCAGTACCCGCCCCACCTTTTCCCGCCAGCCCAGGGCAGAGAGGTTCCGATCCAAAACCACCAGCGGCCGGGAACCTTTCAATTCCTTTATCTGATCCCCCATGGTCTCAAAAGTACCCTGGCCAAAGACAATCTTTTTTGCCCCCGTAAAGGAGAATGTTTTCATGGTAACGTTCCTCATGCAAAATAGGTTAGTTCGAAGACTGCTCAACTACATATATGGTCTCGAAAAATCAAGCACTTTTATTGTTTGTGTACCACTGGATCTGCCGGCAGATGCCACGAATTACCTGGACGTCCTGGGAGGTCAACCGGGTCCGGGATAGAAAACGGCGCAGGTAGAGCATCTGCTGATCGGGGTCTTTATGCTTGAGAAAATCCGCCTCGATGAGGAAATCGCGGAGGTTCTCATACATTCCCTCAAGTTCCACGGAGCTGGCCAGGCGCGGGACAAAGGGCGTCTCGTCTGCTATCCTTGCGATGAAGAGTTCATAACAGATAACCATCACCGCGTGGGACAGGTTGAGGGAGCTGAACTTCCTGTCGGCGGGGATGGTGACGAAGGAATGACAGTATCGGAGGTCTTCGTTGGTAAGCCCGTCATCCTCCGCGCCGAAAAGAAGGGCCACCTGGTTATGCTGGGAAATGGAAACAATTTCCTCCGCCGCCTGCCGGGGGTGGACCACTGGCCTCCTGCCCTTCCCCAGCTTGGAGGTCGTGCCCACGATCCATTGGAAACCCGCCAATGCCTCTTTCAGGGCAGGGAAATATTCAATCTGGTCCACCAGGGGCGAGGCAAAATGGGTGGCCAGCTTTTTCGCCTCCGCCATGTTTACACCCGCAGGTTCCGCCACGATGATCCGCTCGATCCCCATGTTCATGGCCACCCGGGCTACCGAACCGATATTCCCCCCGTATTTGGGCCGGCAAAGGACGATGGCGATGTTTTCCCGCCTGGTTTGAAGAGGGGTGCTAGTCATAAAGTCAAAAATAGTTTATCCTTGAGGCAATTGCAAAAGTCACAGTAAAGACGGCCACGACGGAGCGTGGCCCTCCAAAAGGCATGGAAAACGGCAATGTTTGGAGAGTGGAGGGACGCGCTCCGTCGCGT
This sequence comes from Smithellaceae bacterium, assembly GCA_034368785.1. Taxonomy (GTDB): domain Bacteria; phylum Desulfobacterota; class Syntrophia; order Syntrophales; family CAMTWB01; genus CAMTWB01. The sequence continues at coordinate 5,406 of JAXMLI010000105.1, forward strand.
CCGCAGGAGTTTTGCAATTGGCTCCTTGATTAAACTAAAACCAGGGCAGAGATAATCTCTGCCGGTGACTCATTTTCTATTCCTTTTACCGTAAAAATGCAATAAAACCTTACCACCGTGAAAATCCGTAAATTCAGGAAACACCGGATGAAAGGCACAGGGCAGGTTTATGAATAAATTCAAGCTCACGATCGAATATGATGGCACCAACTACAGCGGCTGGCAGGCGCAGGCAAACGCCAAGGGCATCCAGGGGGTGCTTATTCAGGCGGCAGAAAAGCTGCTGGCGGGCAAGGTGGATATTCAGGGGGCGGGACGCACCGACGCTGGTGTACACGCCCTGGGTCAGGTGGCGCATCTGGTCACGGACAAACAGACGCCGCCCCGGCAACTCCTGGAGGGTCTGAACGACCTCCTTCCCGCCGGCATCAATATCCTCAAGGTCGAAAAGGCGCCTGCGGGCTTTCATGCCCGTCATGACGCGACCATGAGAAGCTATGTCTACGTAATCTCAAAAAAACGCACGGCCTTTGGTAAAAAGTATGTCTGGTGGATTAAAGACAGGCTGGATCCCAGGAAAATGCAGGACATCCTGGCCCTGTTCCGGGGTTTTCATGATTTTGCCTCCTTCGCGGACAAGAGACTCGACAAGGGAGTCTCTACCCTTGTGCAGTTGGACACCCTCGAACTGCATCAGGCGGATGATCTCTTTGTTGTGAGAATTGCGGGCTCCCACTTCCTCTGGAAAATGGTGCGGCGGATGGTGGGGATCATGGTCGAAGCGGGCCGGGGAAATCTCGCCGGGTCAGACGTGGAAAAGATGCTCGCCCAGGCCTCGGATGTGCCGGCCAGATACACCGCCCCGCCTTCCGGTCTCTTCCTGGAACAGGTTCTCTACCAGGGAGACAGTTTAAGACCATTGAAACTCCCCCTGCTGCTATGGTAAGCTGCGCGTAATAAGTCGGAGGCCGGGCCGCCTGGTCCGCCGCAAATTCCTTATCCACCCTAAGGATTTTGACCCATCCGGCAGACGGCTATTTTGCCTAAAAGGCGCCCTTCATATTGCCCTGAAAATGTTCTTGACGCACAAGGCTGTTATTCTTATAAGTAGCGACAGTCGCGGCGGCAGCTACAATCATGCAGGAAATGTTGGAGGATGGTTCTTTATGTCGGGGTTCCCCCTGCCAGAATATCGCGTCTCCACGGATCGCCTGAGGATTGGGGTCTACATTCGCCTCGAGGGCCTAAAATGGCACGAACATCCCTTCCTGTTCAGAAACTTCAAGCTCTCCAATAACAACCAGATACAGACCCTGCGGGCGATGGGAATAAAGGATGTGATTTGTGTGCCGGCCCAAAGCGATATCCTCCCCCTGAATGAGACTTCTCCCGCGGCGGTTCAAGATAATGCGATCGAGGGCAAATCAGGGGAGTATGATACGGCACAGGACAAAACGGCGCTTGATGATTTATGGCTGGTCAAACATGAGCGGGCTGAACGGTTCAAGCTGCGGCAGGAGATGATCTCCAAGCGCGAAAAGAGTTATATCGCCACCCAGGAGCGCGTAAGCAGGATCATAAACAGCATTGCCGCGGCAGACCTGGGTTCCCTGGGGGAAGTAGAGGAGTTTGCCGACAGCTTTTCCGCGCATTTTCTGGAAGACGCCGAATCAACCCTGCATCTGATGGGTTTCGCGGCGAACGAAGAGACCAGCTATTACCATGCGATGAACGTGGCGGTGCTCTCGATGATGCTGGCCAGAGAGGTAGGCACTGAGGCGGAAGAGATGAAAATCCTCTGCCAGGGCGCCCTGCTCCATGACATCGGGAAGAACCATCCCGAGCTGAAGGTCCTTCTGGAAGAAAGAAAATTAACCGGCGCTCAGATGGAATTGATGAAGAGGCACCCTGAGTACGGGGTTGCCATGCTTTCCTCGTCGACGACCTTTCCCAGGCTCGCGCTTCGGATCGTCAAAGAGCATCACGAATTCTCTGACGGTTCAGGTTATCCCGAGGGAATCTATGGACGACAGATCCATCTCCTGAGCAAGATCGTTTCCATTGCCAATGTCTACGACAAGCACTGCAACAAGCCGAATTCTGACGACTCGCTGACCCCCTATGAGGCCCTCTCCTATATGTTCCTCCGGCAAAAGGCTGTCCTCGATGAAAACCTGGCCTCCTCCTTCATCCATTGTTTGGGCATCTATCCGCCGGGGACGATTGTCCAGCTCAGCAATGACGCCATCGGGCTGGTCATCGCCTCAAACCCGGAAAATCGGCTCCACCCC
>JAXMLI010000106.1:0-24285 GCA_034368785.1 Smithellaceae bacterium
AGGCCTCCCCTTGAAGGGGAGGGAGGTTGGGGTTATAGGCCTCCCCCTTGAAGGGGAGGGAGATTGGGGATTCAGGCCTCCCCTTTGAAGGGGAAAGCAGGCCCGGCAAAACGGTTACGGGAAATTATTTAAGACCGGCCGGGATCTCGCCCGTCAGCAAGGCCGGGACAATCGCCGGCTGGCCTGTTTCCTCCAGAATTTTCTGCCCTTCCGGGGAGAGGATGAACCCGGCAAACAAGAGTCCTTCCGCCGAATTTTTTGCCGTGGCGGGAACGGTGAGGGCATTGAGGATCTGACTGCTCAGATTGACCATCGCGGGGAAACGCAGGATATCGATATCGGCCTTTGCGGCCACGGCCGCGGAGTAGTACACCACCCCGGCATCCGCCTTCCCTGATTTCACGGCCGCTATGGTATCGGGAACAGTCTGGGGCTTTGCCGGATCCACAAGGGCCTCGTTGATCAGCTTCAGTGCCAGATCCGGTCGCCCTTCAAAGGTGACGACATTCCAGATAAAGTCGATGGTTCGCTGGGTGCCCAGATCCTTTTCGCCGGTTATCCGGGTAAAGCTGTGGCCGGCCTTGGTCAGGTCGATCAGCCGCTTGATCCCCTTGGGATTGCCCTTGGCCGTGATCAAAACCATTTCATTGGCCGAGAAAATGGCCGACCAGTCCGCCCCTTTACGAGACGTTCCGGCGACGTTCTTTGTCATGAGGTCTTTTTCAATGACCGCCGGGGCAGAGGGGGCAAAGACATCGCAGAGGGTTCCTTTGAGAATCCTCTCCGCCAGTTCCTGGGAACGGCCGGAGGTGAGATTGACGGTGATCCCGGGATTCTTTGTCTCAAAGGCGGCCTTGAGGGATTTCATGGGGCCGGCGAGAGAATCGGCGTGAAACACTTCAATGGGGCCGGCCCAGGCCGAGGCGGTCATCAAAGTGAAAACTAAACCCAAAACTGCGGTGGAAAAGGACCTGTTACGGCGACGCTGTGGTTTGATCTGACACATGTGACTCCTCCTTCTTCTTTTGTTTTTGTATTTTACCGGACACGCCCGGAAGGCCATCGGCGCGGAACTCTCCATCTTCAGTCCCTGTTATCCGCCACCTCTTTCCTGAGCAGGTCCGTCCAGCTCTCCATGCCGTTCCCTGTCTTACAGGAAACCTCCACGATCCTTATCTCCGGATTGAGACGATAGACCCGGTCCTTCAGTGCCGCCAGATCAAAATCCGATCCTTCCAGGTAATCCGTCTTGTTGATAATGAGGACCTGACAAACCGTGAAAATCAGGGGATACTTCAAGGGTTTGTCGTCTCCCTCGGGCACGCTGAGAATCACCGCGCTCAGGGTTGAGCCCGTGTCAAATTCGGCGGGACAGACCAGATTCCCCACATTTTCGATAATTACCAGATCCAGCTCGGCCAGATTCAGTTCATTGAGCGCCGCGCCTATCATGGGGGCATCCAGGTGACAGGCCCCGCCGGTCCGGAGCTGAACTGCCGGGGTTCCCGTCCGGGCAATCTTTTCGGCATCCACTGACGATTCGATGTCGCCCTCGATCACGCCCATCCGCAGTTCTTTTCCTAACGCGGCAATTGTCCGAAGGAGGAGACTCGTTTTCCCGCTACCCGGAGAAGACATGACATTGAGCATGAACACCCCGTTCCCGCGGAGTTTTTGTCTGATCTCATCCGCTTCCATCCGGTTTTCGGCAAGGATGTCCTTTTTGATATCAATAAGCCTGATCTGGGTCATCATGTCACCTCAATATCCTTGATATAGAATTCCCTCCCCGCGGAAAGCGCGAGGTTTGAGCCGCCGCAGCCGGGGCAAAGGGCCTTGTCCCATTCCTTCTTTTCGATGTTCAGCAACTCCGCGCAGTCCCGGCAGGTAAGAACCACGGGGGAACGCTCAATTTTAAGAACGGCCCCCTGGGCCAGGGTGTCTTTACTGAGATAATCGAAGTACCGCTGCATCCATTCATCAAGGAGGTCCGTCAGTTCGCCGACCCTCAGGTTTATGGTCACAACGCGGTTAACCTGGTGATTCCCGGCATGATCAAGAACCGTTTTCAAGATGCGTTCCATCACGGGAAGCTCGTGCATATCGGGCAAATTCCTGGGATCGTAGGACTCCCGGCCATATGTGCGTTCATGGCTCGCGGGGGGATTAACTTTTCAGGGGTGCTTCCATATCATGAGCGGGAAGGGGGGGGCAATGATTTATTTCCCTCAGTAACGAATCCCTTGAAAATAATATGTAAATTTAGTAACAGGGCAAGGATAAGGCATTAACTTGTTTATGCCAAAAGGGGGGACATGAGGATATTAATCGCCGGCCAGTCTGATGAGGAAAACGCGCACCTGGGAGAAATCCTCACGGAGGAAGGGTTTGAATACATCTATACGGAAAATGGCCATGACGTAATAAATCTGGTCTATCGGGAACTGCCGGATGTGATTCTCCTGAATCTCAGTCTGCCCGGAAAAGACAGCGTAGAGTTACTGGCCCGGCTCAAGGCCGCCCCTTCGACCAGGGAGATACCTGTCCTCCTCATCACGGCCCGACGGCTCCGGCGTAAGCTGTCCACCTGCTACAAACTTGGGGCCTTTGACTATCTTCTTAAACCCTATTTCCGGGAAGAGATAGCGGCAAGACTTCGCAACGTTGTCGTGCCTTTGCAGCAGTTGAGAGATATTCAGGGGGCCATGGATCGGGATTATCTTACCGGTCTTTTCAACAGAAAATTCTTCATGGAGAGATTCGCGGAGGAAATATCCTGGCTCATGGGATATCAGGAGCCCCTTTCCCTGCTCATCATTGATATCGACCATTTCAAAAAGGTCAACGACACCTACGGACATGCCTGCGGCGATGAAGTTCTTAAGCACACGGCCGCGATCCTCTTGTCTAAATGCCGGGCGGAAGATGTTGTCGCCCGGTTTGGAGGAGAGGAATTTGTAATCCTGATGCCCAATACTGACGCGGGCAAATGCGCGAAAGCCGCCGAGGACATAAGAGCGGCAGTAGAAAACGCGATATTCGTAAACGAAGAGGAGCGTCTCCGCCTCCCCGTAACCATCAGCATCGGGGGCACATCCTATCAGGCAACCGATCCTGTCTCGACGGACAGTCTTCTGGGCGAAGCGGACAGCGCCCTTTATCTGGCGAAGGCGAAAGGCAGAAACATGGTGGTCATGTATGGTCAGGACCATTGAAGCCAGGCGATAACGAACGGATGGTTTGGTGGCTGTATGCTGAAAATATTGACCGACGAATCAATCATCCACCGCTCCCAGGTTCACTTTCTCAAGTCCTTAAGAAGGTACGCGGAGGAAAAAATCCCGGTAAACATCGGACATATGGGCGCCACCATCAAGGCCCGGGTCTCCTACGCGCCAAGGCTGGATATCTGGTTCATCTCCCGGAAGCTGGAAAACGGCCGTTTCTGGAACGCCTTCGGTTGCGGAAGGCCCCCTGAGGGAAGCGCCACCCCCATTGGCTGTGAGATAAATTTCCCCCTCCAGGGGATCGACCGGAGGATCGGCGGACTGCTCGCGAAAGATCAGACAGGGCAGATATATATCCTCCATCGTGGCAGGATAGGCGGCGGCAAGAGGGGCATCGGACGGCACCTGTTCCGAGAGCATTACCGGGGCGCCTGGACCTGGCTGGAAGACGGTGCCTCCGACAGTCCGGCCGTGGTTATCGGCCGCCTCAAATCCCCCCTCCTGGCCCGACAGGTGGCCCAGTTTGTCTTCAAAGTGGAGCAACTGAAGCGGAACAACCCCGGCCGGCCACAGCTATCGATCACCTTCGGGGAATCAGGATTCGGACCTGATCGGATAGGTTCCGCCCTGGAGGAACAGCAAACCTCCCCCGATGCCGAGTGCGATCGCCAACTGGTAATGGCCGACCTGGCCGGACAGCTGCACAGCGCTGGATGCCAGGTGGGAAACGATAGCAGCCGTGATCTCTTCCTCTTATCTGACGGGGGAATGGTCTCCCATGTCTTCGAGGTCAAAACCGAAATCACCGACCGCACCCTCCGGGAAGGGATTGCCGGACTCCTATGGAACAGCCCCTCGCCCCTGGACAGACCAAAAATGTTTCTGGTCCTGCCGGAGGCGCCAGACCGGGAAAGAGGGGAAAAAATGAAACTCCTCGGTATCCGGGCGCTGACGTATAAATGGCAGGATGATCGCGCCGTCTTTGATGACCCGGCCGGCAGCGCTGAGAACACAGAGGCTAAATCTACCCTGGCGGATTTACTGAAATAATGATATATAACGACGTCGTAAAAAGTCCGGAGGCTCTGGCTGCATCCCTCCCCCGCCTTCGCGGGGGCAGGCTTGCGGCGTACTCTGTAGTCGCGGGCAGGCCCACACGCTGTAGTGGCGGCCCTTGTGGCCGCCTAACACTGACGCCCACAAGAGGCTGAACTACAAAACCTTTTTACGATGCCGTCCTGGTCAGTATAGCATAGAGGAGTTTACACGATCATGAAAGTCCTGTTGATCTATCCCCAGATTCCCGTCACCTTCTGGAGCTTCAAGTATGTCCTGAAGTACATCTCCAAGAAGGCCGTCTACCCCCCGTTGGGTCTGCTTACCGTCGCGGCCATGCTCCCCCGGGAATGGGAGCTCAGGCTGGTGGATCTCAATGTGAATAAACTCCGGGATAAAGACCTGGCCTGGGCGGATGCGATAATGATCAGCGCGATGCTGATCCAGAAGGATTCCGTTGAGGAGGTCCTCATCCGCTGCCAAAGCCAGGGCAAGAAGATTATCGCCGGCGGCCCCCTCTTCACCGTCCTGGCGGAGCAATATGCCGGCCGGGTGGATCACCTGGTCCTCGACGAGGCGGAGGCCACCCTGCCACTTTTTCTCTCTGACCTTGCAAAAGGACAACCCGGAGAGATTTACAGATCCCGGAAATTCCCCTCCCTCTCAATCACACCGCTGCCCCGGTGGGAGCTCGTGGATATAAAGAAGTACGCCACCCTGATGATCCAGTACTCCCGGGGCTGCCCTTTCAACTGCGAATTCTGCGATGTTACCTCCCTCTTCGGCTTCAAGCCGAGGGTGAAGGGGACGGGGCAGCTTATCGCGGAATTGCAGGCCATCTATGATCTTGGCTGGCGGGGCAACCTCTTCATCGTGGATGATAACTTCATCGGCCATAAACGGGCCATCAAGGACCTGCTTCGTCAGCTTATCCCCTGGATGCGGGAGCGGGATTACCCCTTCGATCTTTTCACCGAGGTATCGATCAACCTCGCGGAGGATGACGAGCTGATCCGGCTTATGGCGGAGGCGGGTTTCAGCAGCATCTTCATCGGCCTGGAAACCCCCAATGAGGACAGCCTGAAGGAATGCTCCAAGTTCCAGAACTGCCGGCTGGACCTCACCGCCGCGGTGAAGAAGCTTCAACAGTCGGGCTTTCAGGTTTCCGGCGGCTATATTGTGGGTTTTGACAGCGATGACGAGGGCATCTTTGCCAGGCAATTGAAGTTTATTCAGGAAACCGGCGTGGTGACCGCCATGGTGGGGCTGCTCAACGCCCTTCCCAACACCAGGCTCTGGCACCGGCTGCGGGCGGAAAACAGGCTCGCCGATTGCTCTTCCGGGGACAACACGGACGGAACGCTCAACTTCATCCCCCGGATGGACAAAACCGCCCTGGTCCAGGGCTATCGGAAGCTGCTCAAGTCCCTGTACAGTCCCAAGCATTACTACCAGCGGATCATGGCCTTCCTCGAGGAATACAGACCAAGCCGCAAGGCCAGATTCGATTTAACCAAGGCGCGGGCCTTCCTCAAGTCAGTTTTTTATATGGGCATCCTGGGAAACGGCCGGACCCAGTGGTACTACTGGAAACTATTTTTCCACGCCCTTATCCGGTATCGAAAATCCTTGCCCGCGGCAATGACCATGATGGTCTACGGCCATCACTTCCGAAAACTGGCCAAGAAGATTGCAAGACAGCGACTGGCCAAGGTCTGAGTTCTGGTGTTTCGGGGACATGTTCCGATCCCTTTATTCCGGGGACATGTTCCGATCCCTTCGGGCTTCCGGAACATGTCCCCGAGGCCCCGAGACCGGGCCGACGGCGATACACCTGAAGCAGTTATACTGAAACCCGATAAAGGACGCCTGGTAGAGCTGGAGGAACAGAGGGTCGGAGAGAAGTTTCTTCCGCTCATCATGCTCGGCGGCCATCAGGTTTTTCACATAGCCCATGGCCCGGCCGATGCCGAAGGGCTGGGACACCTTCAGGCATTTCAGGTCCGCGGTCTTCCCCTCCTCATCCAATGCCCGGGCGGGACAGGACTCGACACATAAACCGCACTCAGTGCAAAGGTCTTCCTCACAGGGCGGATCGGAGGCAAAGGGCAGGTCGCAGATCACGGCGGAAAAGATCAGCCGGCTGCCGTGGCGGGGATTTATCACCAGATTGTGACGCCCGAAAATCCCCAGCCCGGCGGCGACAGCGGCATGGCGGAGGGAGACATCGGTCAGGAGTCCCATATTTGGATGCCCCATGTCCAGGGGATAGGAGGCCGGCGCCGCCTTTCCGTTAAAATTATCCTCCAGGCGCCTGGCCAAAAGATAGACGTTTCGTTTCGCGAGGTCCATGACCGCCATCCGGGAGGACATGGCGGTCCTCATATTGGCGCTGTCCAGGGCGCCGTCGATCTCCCGGTAGCCAAGAACTACCATAGATTGTACCCCCGGCAGGATCGTGGCCAACCCCGGCGTCCGCGCCGACCGGTAATCACCGGCAGCGGCGAAACCCACCACATCAGCCCCCAACCCCCTGGCATATTCCCTTATCGCTTCCTTCTCCATCGTTCCCTCCCTGGTTTCTATTGGCATTCAGCACTGTCTAGCTTTTTGAGTCATCCATAAATACTCTTTTTGCTTCGGGTTTCATTCCTCCCCCTTCCCGGGAGGCCTTAGAAGGGGCACAGCCAAATTCCTCCCCCTTCAAGGGGGGACCTTAGGAGGGGCACAGCCAAATTCCCCCCCCTACAAGGGGGAGGTTAGGAGGGGGATGGGGTTTTAGTCGCGGTGCGGTCATTTGACCCCATCCCCACCCCGGCCCTCCCCTTGAAGGGGAGGGAGATTGGGGATTCAGGCCTCCCCTTCAATGGGAGGGAGATTGGGGATTCAGGCCCCCCCTTTAAGGAGTTTTCAAAGATTGCCCTGCCGCGCCATCAGCATTGACATATACCACCATTCCTGTTAAGGCAACGCCTAAACCTCGAAAGGATATAATCATGGAACGAACGCTTTCTATCATCAAGCCCGACGGAGTAGCCCGCGGTGTTGTCGGCGAGGTAGTGAAAAGACTGGAGTCAAATAGCATCAGGATCATCGCGATGAAGATGATCCGCCTGGACAAAAAAGAGGCCGAAGGCTTCTACGCCGTTCACCGGGAGAGACCCTTCTTCCCGAGTCTTACCGATTTCATGTCTTCCGGACCGGTCGTGGTGATGGTTCTGGCGGGGGAAAATGTCATCGCCCGGTATCGGGAACTCATGGGGGCCACCAACTTCCGCGACGCGGCCCCCGGCACCATCAGAAAAGACTTCGCCACGGACATCGAAAAAAATGTGGTCCACGGCTCGGACGCGCCAGAGACGGCGGCCTTTGAAATATCCTACTTTTTCAATTCCCTGGAGATAGTGGGCTGAAGTCCCTCTCGGCTGACGGGTCGCGGGTCGGGGTCATTCCAGACAGAGCTTATCCAGTTCCTCTCCCGGCGCGAGCAGATATTCCCCCGTGTAGCAGCCAAGACAGAAATCATCGGGCGCGCTTCGGCTGGCCCCGACCATCCCTGAGAGTGAGATATAATGGAGGGAGTCCAGACCGATAAACCTGGCGATCTCCTCCTCGCCGGCGCTTTCGCCCGCAATCAGCTCCCCACGCGTGGAAAAATCTATCCCGTAGGGACAGGGGTGGCGCGTGGGCGGACAGCTTACGGCCATATGGACCTCCCGCGCCCCGGCGGCCCGCAGATTCGCGGTCCGGCTCCGGCTCGTGGTGCCCCGGATGATGGAATCCTCAATGACCAGTATCCTCTTCCCCGCCACCACCTCGTGAACGGGATTCAGTTTCACCCGGACGGCGAAGTCCCGCATGGCCTGCGTGGGCTGGATAAAGGTCCGGCCCACGTAATGGTTGCGGATCATCCCCATCTCGAAGGGCAGGCCGCTTTCCTCGGCGTATCCCAGCGCCGCGTAGTTGCCTGAATCGGGAAAGGGCATCACCAGATCCACCTCGGGACAATATTCCCGGGCCAGGTTATGCCCCAGCCTTTTCCGGAACAAATAAACATTTTCTCCGAAGACGACACTGTCCGGCCGGGCGAAGTATACGAGCTCAAAAATGCAGTGGGCGCGTCTTTTTACCTCGGCGAAGCGGACGCTCTTGAGGCCTTTCCCGTCGATAAAGATCGCCTCCCCCGGTTCCACCTCCCGGACATACGAGGCGCCGATAAGATCAAAGGCGCAGGTCTCCGAGGCCACGACCCAGCTGTCGCCGAGACGGCCCAGGGAAAGGGGCCGGAAACCATAGGGATCCCGGGCGGCGACGATCCGGTCCTGGGTGAGCATGACGAGGCTGTAAGAACCCTGCACCACCTCCAGGGCCTGCCGGAGGGCGTCCTCCAGATCTCCCTTCAGGTGGGGCGCCATGAGATGGATGATCACCTCCGTATCCATGGTGGACTGGAAGATGGACCCCCGTCTCTCCAGAGAGGAACGGATCTCCCTGGCGTTTACGATGTTCCCGTTATGGGCCAGGGCGTAGTCCCGGTCGCCGAAATGGACCAGAAAGGGCTGGGCGTTGGAAAGGACAGACGACCCCGTGGTGGAATAGCGGACATGCCCGATCGCCGAATCTCCCGGGAGCTTCGACAGGGTATCCTCCTTGAAGACCTCGGAGGCGAGCCCCATTCCCCGGTAGCCGCGGACGCGACAGCCGTCAACAGTGGCAATGCCGGCGCTTTCCTGGCCCCGGTGCTGGAGCGCGAAAAGTCCGAAAAAGGTCAGGCGGGCCGCGTCGGGGTGACCGTAGATGGCGAAAACGCCACAGGCCTCCCGGGGCCTCATACAATTATCAATTATCAATTATCAATTACCAATTATAAGTTATCCGTTATGAATGACGGGGCCTTCGTTGATCGTTGTTCATTGTTCATTGTTGATGACGCGGTAAAAAGTCCAAATACCACCCTTTTCGTCATTCCGGCGGAGGCCGGAATCCAGCGATTTCAAGATGTTCTGGATACCGGCTTTCGCCGGTATGACGATCCGGGAGAATTTTTACGAGGGCGTCATTGTTCATTGTTCATTGATCATTGTTCGTCGGTGGTATTCCTGGAGTGGCGTCACTCCCCACTCCTCGCCCCGGAGGGCGGAAATCGCTTCACAGGTAGCCTTGGCCCCGGCCAGGGTGGTGCAGTAGGACACATTGTAAGTGAGGGCGCCCCGCCTTATTTCATAGGCATCCTGTGATGACCGTCTGCCCAGCGAGGTGTTGATCACAAGGTGAATCTCGCCATTCTTGATGCAATCCACCACATTGGGCCGGCCTTCGCTTACCTTCCGGATCACCTCAACCTCGAGGCCGTGGGAGATAAGCAACGCCGCCGTGCCTCTAGTGGCGGCAAGGCGAAAACCCATCTCCTGGAAGCGCCGCGCCACGGGCAGGATTTTTTCTTTATGGGCGTCATGGGCGCTGAGGAAAACCTTGCCCGCCACGGGCAGGGGGAAACCGGCCGCGAGCTGGGACTTGGCGAAGGCCAGGCCGAAGGAATGATCGATGCCCATCACCTCGCCGGTGGACTTCATCTCCGGCCCGAGGAGGACATCGGCCCCGGGGAAACGGTTAAAGGGAAAGACCGCCTCCTTGACCGAGCAATGGGCGGGCCGGATCGTTTCGGTAAAGCCCAGTTCCGTGAGACTTTTCCCGAGCATCACCTTGGTGGCCAGCTTGGCCAGCGGCACCCCGATGGCCTTGCTCACAAAGGGAACGGTCCGGGAGGCCCGGGGATTCACCTCCAGCAGATAGATCGTCCCGTCCTTGATCGCGTACTGGATATTCATGAGGCCCACCACCCCCAGTTCCGCCGCGAGCAGCTTGGTCTGACGGGTGATCTCGTCGATCACCAAGGCGGAAAAGGAAATGGGCGGCAGGACACAGGCGCTGTCGCCGGAATGGATTCCCGCCTCCTCGATATGCTCCATGATCCCGGCGACGACGGTCATGGCGCCGTCGCTGATCGCATCCACGTCCACCTCGATCGCATCCTCGAGAAACTTGTCTATGAGGATGGGATGCTCCGGCGCGGTCGCGAGGATTCGTTCCATATAGAGAACGAGGCTTTTTGCCTCATAGACGATTTCCATGGCGCGGCCGCCCAGGACATAGGAGGGACGGACCAGAACGGGGTAGCCGATCCGTGCGGCTACCTTCAGGGCCTCGTCAACTCCCGTCACCGTATCGTTGTCCGGCTGGTTCAGGCCGAGCCGGCGGACAATCGCCTGAAATCTTTTGCGGTCTTCCGCCCGGTCAATGGCGTCGGGGCTGGTCCCGAGGATCGGGACCCCGGCCGCCTCCAGCCCCTGGGCCAGGTTGAGGGGGGTCTGGCCGCCGAACTGAACGATCACCCCCAGGGGTTTTTCCCGGTGGATGATATGGAGCACATCCTCGAGGGTGACCGGTTCAAAGAAGAGCTTGTCCGAGGTGTCATAGTCGGTACTCACCGTTTCGGGATTGGAATTCACCATGATGCTCTCAATGCCTTCCTCCCTGAGGGCGAAGGAGGCATGGACGCAGCAATAGTCGAACTCGATTCCCTGGCCGATCCGGTTCGGTCCGCCCCCGAGGATCACCACCTTCTGCCGCGCCGAGGGGCGGGCCTCGTCTTCCTGTTCGTAGGTGGAATAATAGTAGGGGGTATAGGCCGCGAATTCTGCGGCGCAGGTATCCACGAGCTTATAGACCGGCAGGAGGTTTTCCCGGTAACGCCAGGCCCTGATCTCCCCTTCGGACATCTGCCAGAGGCCCGCGAGGAAACGATCGGAGAACCCGAGGGTCTTGGCCTCCCGCAGGGCCTCGAGGGAAGGAGGTTCCCGCCGGAGGACTGCTTCCGCCTGGATCAGTTGATCAATCTGGTGGATAAACCAGGGGTCGATGCCCGTGTGCTGGTGGATCTCCTCCCGGCTCAGGCCAATCTGCAGGGCCGCGGCCAGATAAAAGAGCCGCTGCGAGTTCGCCCTTTTGAGCTTGGGGATGATCGCCTCCCGGGTCAGTTCCCTCGGTTCGATGCCACCGGTGAGACCATAACGGCCGATTTCCAGTGAACGGACGGCTTTTTGCAGCGCCTCCTTGAAGGTCCGGCCAAAGGCCAGCGTCTCGCCCACGGATTTCATCGAGGTGGTGAGATAATCCTCCGTTTCGGGAAACTTCTCGAAGGTCCACCGGGGGATCTTCACCACGCAGTAATCAATGGCGGGTTCGAAGGAGGCATAGGTCTCCCTGGTGATATCGTTGGGGATTTCATCGAGGGTATAGCCCACGGCCAGTTTGGCGGCGATCTTCGCGATGGGGAAGCCCGTGGCCTTCGAGGCCAGGGCCGAGGAGCGCGATACCCGTGGATTCATCTCGATCACGTACAGTTCCCCTGTCCGGGGGTGCACGGCAAACTGCACATTCGACCCGCCCGTTTCCACGCCGATCTCCCGCATGACCGCAATGGCCGCGTCCCGCATCTGCTGGTATTCCCGGTCGGTCAGGGTCTGCGCCGGGGCCACGGTGATCGATTCGCCCGTATGAACCCCCATGGGGTCCATATTTTCGATGGAGCAGATGATCACCACGTTATCCGCCCGGTCGCGCATCACCTCGAGTTCGTACTCCTTCCAGCCCAGGATGGATTCCTCGAGCATGATTTCGTGGATCATGCTCGCATCGAGGCCTTCCTTGGCGATGAGGGCCAGCTCCTCCCGGTTATAGGCCACCCCGCTCCCCCGCCCTCCCATCGTAAAGGAGGGACGGATGATGATGGGAAAACCGATCTCGGCGGAAATGGTAAAAACCTCCTCCATATTCCGGGCAAAACCGCTGCGAGGGACGTTAAGGCCGATCCGTTCCATGGCCTGACGGAACTTGCCCCGGTCCTCCGCCTTATGAATCGCCTCCAGATTGGCCCCGATCATCTCCACGCCATAGCGCGCGAGCACCCCGCTCTCGGCCAGGGCCACGGCGTTGTTCAGTCCCGTCTGGCCGCCCAGGGTGGGCAGGAGCGCGTCGGGCCGCTCCCGGGCGATAATCTTCTCCAGGGCCTCGGGGTTGATGGGTTCCACATAGGTGCGGTCGGCCATCTCCGGGTCGGTCATGATCGTGGCCGGGTTGCTGTTGATCAGGACCACCTCGTAGCCTTCCTCACGCAGCGACTTGCAGGCCTGGGTCCCGGAATAGTCAAACTCGCAGGCCTGGCCGATGATAATCGGACCGGAGCCTATAATCAGGATCTTTTTTATGTCTTCTCTCTTGGGCATAGGTTATCCCTCTCCGGGTACGCTGGGAGCGCGGGGAGTGCGGGGATCGCGGGCGTCCCGCCCGCTTTTATCCTCTGCGGCCGAGACGGCCGCGCTCCCAGGCACACCCCCAGGCACACTCCCAGGCGCGCTCCTGATTTCTGTGTGAGATGTCATCACTATCCTTATCCTGGCTATTCCCATTCAATCGTGCTGGGTGGCTTGGAGCTGATATCATAGACCACCCGGTTGATCCCCCGGACCTCGTTGATGATCCGGGTGGAGATGGTGGCCAGCAGCTCCGCAGGAAGCCTGGCCCAGTCGGCGGTCATCGCGTCCTCGCTCGTCACGGCGCGGATCGCGATGATGTTTTCGTAGGTCCGCTGATCCCCCATGATCCCCACGCTCTTCAGGGGGAGAAGCACGGCGAAAGACTGCCAGAGGTTACGGTACTGGCCGCCCTGCTTTATCTCGTCCTGCAGGATGCGGTCGGCCTTCCGGAGAACCGACAGCCGGCGGGCCGTCACGGCCCCGATGATCCGGACAGCGAGACCGGGACCGGGAAAGGGCTGCCGAAAGACCAGATCGTCGGGCAGCCCCAGCTCCTGCCCGAGCAGCCGGACCTCGTCCTTGAAAAGATGCTTCAGGGGTTCGAGCAGTTTGAGTTTCATCTTCCTGGGGAGACCGCCCACATTGTGATGGGACTTGATCACCGCGCTGGGGCCGCCGAAGGCCGATTTTGACTCGATAATGTCCGGGTAGAGGGTCCCCTGGGCGAGGAAATCCGCCCCCTTGATCTTTTTGGCTTCCCTGTCGAATATCTCAATGAAGACCCGGCCGATGATTTTTCTCTTCCGCTCGGGATCCTCTACGCCGGCCAGGGCCTGGAGGAACTGCCGACCGGCCCGGGCGAAACGGAGCTTCAGATGCAGATGACGGCGGAACAGGGCGTTGACCCGGTCGGCCTCTCCCTCACGAAGGAGACCATTATCCACAAAGACACAGGTCAGCTGCGGACCAATCGCCCGATGGATCAGGAGGGCGGCCACCGACGAGTCCACGCCGCCGCTCAGTCCCAGGATCACCTTTTTGTCTCCCACCAGCTGACGGATCTCCTCCACGGATTCCCGGATAAAGGACCCCATCGTCCAGGAAGGGGGACAGCGGCAGATATTGAAGAGGAAGTTTTTGAGGATCTGCTTCCCCTCCCGGGTATGGACCACCTCGGGATGGAACTGAAGGCCATAGAGCCTCCGCGCCGGATCCTCCGCCGCCGCCACCGCCGTATTGTCCGTGGAGGCGCTGATCTCGAATCCCGCGGGCAGCCGGCCGATGGAATCGCCGTGGCTCATCCAGCTGACAGTCTTCCTGTTCACCCCCGCGAAGAGCAATGATTCGCCCTTCACCTCGAGTTCGGCAAAACCGTATTCCCGCTTTCCCGCCCGGAGCACCTCCCCGCCCAGGGCGTCCACCAGATACTGGAGGCCATAACAGATCCCGAGAATCGGGATATCCAGTTTCAGGATTCCGGGATCTACCCGGGGGCTCCCGGTCTCGTAAATGCTCGCGGGACCGCCAGAGAGGATGATCCCTTCGGGCTTGAGCGCTTCGATTCGGGCCAGGTCGATGTCCGGTGGTTCTATCTGGCAATAGATCTGCTCTTCCCGGACCCGCCGGGCGATCAACTGATTGTACTGGGAGCCGAAATCAATAATCAGGATCATATTGCCCTGCCCTCCTTTGTTCCGGGGACACGTTCCGATCCCTTCGGGCTTCCGGAACATGTCCCCGACGCCTTCATGGCCTGTTGAAACGTTTCGAAGAGATAGGCCACGTCATTGGGACCGGGCGCCGCCTCCGGGTGATACTGAACGCTGAAGGCCCTGAGTCCCTTTACCATGATACCTTCGGAAGTGGCGTCATTGAGATTGTCGTAGGTGGGCGTCACCTCGCCGGGAAGGCTTTCGGGCAGGACGGTGAACCCGTGATTCTGGGAGGTTATCTCCACCCGCCCGGTCGCCCTGTTTTTCACGGGCTGGTTTATCCCGTGATGGCCGAACTTGAGCTTCTCCGTCCTGCCGCCCAGGGCCTGGCCGAGGATCTGATGTCCCAGACAGATGCCGAAGATAGGGGCCTTCCCCAGGACGCCACGAACCGTTTCCACCAGGTAAGGCAGGGCCGCCGGGTCTCCGGGGCCATTGGAAAGGAGAATCCCGTCGGGAGCCATCGCGATGATTTCCCCGGCGTCGCAGGCCGCAGGGACCACGATCACCTCGTGGCCAAGCCCCTCCAGGTGACGCAGGATATTATACTTCACGCCGCAGTCCAGGACCACAACCCGGAGCCGCTCTCCCTTCGGGGGCGGCGAGTTCAGGGACAGAACCTTGCCATCTTCCCAGCGGTAGGATTCCCGGCAGGTTACGAGCCGGACCAGATCCCGCCCCACCAGGCCGGGCCAGGCGTTAACCCTGGCCAGCAGTTCCTCACGGTCGCCCGTCCTGGTGGAAATGATCCCCCGCATGGCCCCCTGGAGACGAATCCGTCTGGTAAGCGCCCGGGTGTCGATCCCTTCCACCCCGAGTTTTCCCTGTTCCTCCAGGAATGCGCCCAGACTGCGGTCCGCCCGCCAGTTGCTGTAAAAATCCTGGTACTCCCGGACCACGAGCCCTTCCAGGTGGATCCCCGCGGACTCCATGTCTTCCTGGTTGATCCCGTAGTTTCCCACGAGGGGATAGGTCATGACCACGATCTGATCCTTGTAGGAAGGGTCCGTAATCACCTCCTGGTATCCCGTCATGCCCGTATTGAAAACCACCTCGCCCAGGACCTCGCCGTCTCCGGCAAAGGCCGACCCTTCGTAGAGGGTCCCGTCCTCCAGGAGCAGCCAGGCCGGTCGTCTTTTCTTCTTAAGCAACATCTATCATCCTAAAAAACGCTTGGTTATTTTCGGAGGGACGCGCTCCGTCGCGTCCGAACGGGTTGCCCTACATCCAAAACCTTGCGGCCATGACGGAGCATGGCCCTCCAAAAACCATCACCCCATTCCGGGGTAAACGAGGCTCTTGAGGATACCTAGCTTCTCCGCCACCTCGCCTGGCGTCCGTCCCAGGATATTGAGATGTCCCATCTTCCGGCGGTCCCGCGCCTCTCTTTTTCCGTAAAGATGCAGCCTCACGCCTCCCAGAGAAAAGATCTCCTGCCAGGGCAGCTCATCGGGACCCTGCCCCAGGAGATTGAGCATCGCCGTGGGACAAAGAAGCTCCGGCTGCTCCAGGGGCAGGCCGGAGAGGACCCGGAGGAGCATCTCGAACTGGGAGATGTTGCAGCCGTCCATCGTGAAATGGCCCGAATTATGGGGCCGGGGCGCGAACTCATTGATCAGGATTTCCCCGTCGGGCAAAAGAAACATCTCGATCCCCACGAGACCTACGAGGCCGAGGGTTTCCGCGAGGCCGGCGGCAATCTCGTGCGCAAGGGCGGTCTCCTGCTGTGTCAATGCCGTGGGGGCCAGGGTATGGAGCAGGATGCCTCCGTGATGAACATTCTCGCCGGGCGGGTAGAGGGAGATATTCCCCCGGGCATCCCGGGCGCACATGACGGAAATCTCCTTGACGAAGGGGACAAACTGCTCGGCAATCACCTCGCCCGTCAATTGCCCCCTGGCCGCCGCGAGCTCGGCCTCCGTCTTTACCACATAAAGGCCCTTGCCGTCGTAGCCGCCCGTGGAGGTCTTGAGGACCAGCGGTAACCCGACCCGTTCCAGGGTGATCTCACCTCCCCGCGGAAAAATCTCGAAGGGCGAGACGGGAAATCCCTTCTCCGAGAGGTAGGTCTTTTCCGAGATCCGGTTTCTCTTTATTTCCAGGATGCCGGCGGAGGGCAGCACCGGAAGACGCTGCTCTATCTCCTTGACCATGTCCAGGCTGACATGCTCAAACTCATAGGTGGCCACCTGACAGGCCGCGAGAAACCCCTCGAGCTGCTCCGGCGGGAAGGCGAAATCCGCCACCTGCGCCGCCGGCCCGGACAGATCAGGGTCGATAACCGCCGTGACATACCCCATCCGCCGGCATTCCAGAATCAGCATTCGCCCGAGCTGGCCGCCGCCGATGACGCCTATTGTCGCACCTGGACTTAGCTGCATGATCAAACCAGCTCCTCAGGCAAAATTTCCATCCCGGCCACCTTGTCCCTCATCCCGGCCATATAGGCCACAAGCCTCTCCTGTATTTCCGGATACTTGATCCCCAATATGCGCACGGCCAGCAACCCGGCATTCTCGGCGTTTCCGATGGAGACGGTCGCCACCGGTATGCCCGCCGGCATCTGGACGATCGAGAGGAGGGAATCCAGGCCGTTAAGATTGGCCGAAGGGACCGGGACGCCGATCACCGGCAGGGGGGTCTTGGCGGCGGTCATGCCCGGGAGGTGGGCCGCCCCGCCGGCGCCCGCGATGATCACCTCAATCCCCCGCTCGCTGGCTGTTTCCGCGTAGCTGAACATCTCATCGGGCGTCCGGTGGGCGCTCTTGATGGCAATCTCCCAGGGCACCCCGAGTTCATCCAATATCCGGCAGGCCTTTTTCATCACCGCCAGATCGCTCTTGCTTCCCATGATTATTCCGACCTTCGCACCTGTTGCCATCTCCACCTCTCCCTCCCGTGTTCCGGGGACACGTTCCGATCCCTTTGGGCTTCCCCCTCCCCCGACGCCTCGTCAATTCTGCCGTGGCTTGAACTTCTCCCGCCTCAGGATCTGCACATCCTCGAGGTAGGCAATAACGGCATAGTCCTCAAAATAATTTTCCATCACCGCCGTGATGATCCGCTCGGCAAGGTCCTCGTCCACGAGGATTTCGAATTTTATATTCTTGAAATACTCGAGCGGGGTGGCCTCGTAGTCCCGGACACCCCTTTCGCCCATCCCGCGCACCTCGTAGAGGGTATAGCCCGGCGCCTGCATCTCATTTATAAGATTGAGGATGTCCGTCTTGATCGCCAGCTCCGCGATGATCACCACCTTTTTTATCGTCTTGAGTTCCATCATGCCTCCTCAAATACCCTCCCCCTCAACCCGCCCGGACCAGTAGCCAGCCCACCTTTGCCGCGTGATAATACAGGGGTATCCCCAGGAGGATATTGAAGGGGAAGGTAACACCCAGTACCAGGGGGACGGAGATCGAGGGATTCGCCTGGGGCAGGACATGCCTCAATGCCGCGGGCACCACGATATAGGAGGCGCTGGCGCAGAGGATCGCGAGTAAGGTGACTCCGCCAAGGGATAGACCGATTAAAAGACCGGTCAGGATCCCCAGCGAGGCCCCGACCAGGGGCATATAGAAGCCGAACAGGATCAGAGGAAGACCGAATTTCTGAAGCTCCTCGAGTCTCCGTCCCGCCACCAGCCCCATCTCCAGCATGAACAGACATAAAAAACCGATAAACGGCAGACTGATGAATCCGGCCATGGCGGCCATGCCCCTCTCGCCGGTCAGGAACCCGATCAGGAGGCTGCCCAGCAGAATAAAGATGGTCCAGCCGAAGAAGACCTCCCGCAGAAGCTTGGGTGAAAGCATGGGCTTGCGCTTGTCCTGCGCCACCGTCAGGCCCCGTCTGGCCAGGAGCAGGCCGCTGATGATCGCGGGCGCCTCCATCAGGACCATCATGACGATGAGGAATCCTTCAAAATACTCGGCATGGGTCTCCAGAAAGGCCGTTCCGGCCACGAAGGTCACGAGGCTGATCGAGCCATAATGGGCGCCGATGGCGCCGGCGTTTACCCTGTCCATTTTCGTGGTGAGTCGGATAAAACCATAGGCGATCAACGGCAGGAGAAATGAGAGCGTCGCCGCGGCCAGGAGGGCGATGCCCGTGGTCAGGCTGAGTTCGCTCCTGCTCAGTTCCACCCCTCCCTTGAAACCGATGGCGAGCATTAAATAGAGGGAAAGGGTCTTTCCCAATCCCGCGGATATATCCAGATCCGATTTTAACCTCGCCGCGACGGTCCCCAGGATGAAAAAGAGGATGGGCGGGGAAATCAGATTCGTTATGGCGATGTTGATTAGATTATCCATATGGCAAATCCAGGCCGGGCAATCGGGAAGGACAAACACCCCGGCAATGTGAACTGCGGTGGGTACAATATTTCGGTCCAAAAGTCTATAATTTAATCGCGAGAACCCTTAAATTTCGACCGCCGTTCGACCGTTCCACCGGGACCGCCAACATCCCTCTGACTCCTGCCCCTCTATCGCCGAAACACGCTGAAGAGCTTATCCAGGCCGCCCTTCTCCATATCCGCCACCCGATCGAGTTCTCCCGCGTCAAGCCAGATGCCATCGCAGCCGCCGCACTTGTCCACCTCGATACCCTTGTAGTCGATCTGGATCAGATCCATCCCGCACTTGGGACATTTCAGGTAATGCAGCTCTCTGAGGCGCCCCTTTTCCGTCTCGTCGATCTGCCGGCTCTTCGGGGCAGCCAGACGTTTCTTCCGCTCGAACTCCATCCTTGCCATATATTCTTCTTCGCGCTCGCTTGGCTTCATGACACCTCCCCTTTTTGGGGGGGAATATACAAACATCCTGATACAGATGCAATCACTTTCACTCCCTGGCATTGGCCCTCGCGGGGGACTTTCGCCCGCCCGTTTCCACGATAATAAACCCTTGACTTTTCACCGACCGGTTGTCATAATGCCTCAAAAGTATTGATTACAAGAGGTTGCTTGTCTTCATTTGACCAGGGAATCTTCCACATATGAACTTTTTGGTGAGCCGGTGGAGCTTTTGAAATTCTCTGAACTGGAAAACAGGATCAGACAAATCGTAGAGGAGCATAACCTGCTCAAGAGGCGCATAGAGGAACTGGAAGAGTGCCTGAAAAACAGAGAGTTGGAGCTGGCAGAGACAAATAACAAAATGAAGGGATTGGACGAGGAGAGGAACTCGGTACGCGACAAGGTGGATTCACTGCTTGATCTGCTCCAAGACATAAGCACACAACCTTGACAACCTCGTAAAAAGTCGTAAAAGCCTTGCCATTAGGACGGCTTCGTAAAAAGGCCGCAGGCAAGGCGCGCAAATCCCGAGGAATGAGGCGTACTTTTACGTACGCCGCAGTGTCGAGGGATGCAACGCAACGTAGCATCAGGACTTTTTACGAAGTCGTCAACCTTAGATTCAATAAGGGTGCGATGTGAGGAAAAGTTTTAATATAAGGATTCTGGGGCAGAATCTAGCGGTTAAGCACGACTCAGGGGATGATTATGTGACAAATGTCGTCCAATATGTGACCGGCAAGGTTCAGGAAGTCCAAAAAACCGCCGGTGGGGTGAGCGCCTTGACTGTTGCCATACTCGCCGCCCTGAACATTGCGGATGATTATTTCAAGCTGCAAGAAACTAACGATGCAGTTTGCAACCAGTTGGAAGATAAGTCGGAAGATTTAATCAAGCTTTTGGATGAGATAAGATAATTTTTCCCCTGCGATGTGCGTGATTAACATTTCATTTTTGAGCTAACACCTTGGAATCGGGAGCCTTTCCTTGCTGACCGTGTGCGGATCCATCCAATCCCCCAAAGGGGACCGGTGGAAGGCCTGAAGCGGCAATTTAGGCGCCCACTTTATTGCAGGGTTCAAAAAGATCGTTAACACGGCATCGGCGGGGGTCTTTTACATCAGGACCCGCCCCTGCCCCCCCCCTTGGGACCCGCACCAGCAGCAATACCTCTGATCTCTGCTTTGCACGGCCTTTCCAGAAACTGGATATCTCCGCTTTCCGTGCCGCAAACGGCAAGGGACGCGGCATAAAGAGACCGGAGACGCGGCAGCAACGCTCCGGCTAAAACAGGGGGTGCGGACTTGCACATTACAAATATAACCATTTTGATCATCATAGCCGTTGCCATCAGCGGGGTCGTTCTGGGGTATTTTATCAGCCTGAGCCTCTCCCGAAAGAGGCTGGACACCTCGGAGGGACTCTCCGTCCGCATTGTGGAGGAGGCCAAAAAGGAGGCGGAAACCATCAAGAAGGAGGCCCTCCTCCAGGCGAAGGAAAACCTCCTCAAGGTAAAGACGGATAACGAAAGGGAGGCGCGAGAGAGGAAAAACGAGCTGGACAATCTGGAGCGACGCCTTCGATTAAAGGAAGAAACCATTGAGAAACGAGTCGATGTGCAGGCGCAGAAAGAGGCTAACCTGGAGAACCGGGACCGAATGCTGTCGCAGCGGGAACAGCAGACGGGCGAAAAACACGAACGGCTGGACCGCCTCATGGAGGAACAGAAGCGCAAGCTCGAAGAAGTAGCGGGGATTTCCGCCGAGGAGGCCAAGAATCAGCTGATCCAGACCATGGAAGCCGCGGCCAGACGCGACGCGGCCGGCCTGATCAGGAAGATCGAGGACGAGGCGCGCCTGACCGCCGACCGCCAGGCCCGGGAGATCGTCTCCTACGCGATTCAGCGCTACGCGGGCGACGTGGTCACGGAGAAAACCGTTTCCGTGGTGAGCCTGCCCAATGACGAGATGAAGGGCAGGATCATCGGACGGGAGGGTCGCAACATCCGGGCGATTGAAGCCGCCACGGGGATCGACCTGATCGTTGATGACACCCCGGAGGCCGTGGTCCTCTCGAGCTTCGACCCGGTGCGCCGGGAGGTGGCCAGAATCTCCATAGAGCGGCTTATCACCGATGGAAGGATTCATCCGGGCCGGATCGAAGACGTGGTCACAAAGGTCCGGGGCGAGGTGGAAAACATCATCCGGGAAACGGGGGAGCGCACCTCCTTCGACCTGGGCGTCCACGACATCCACCCGGAAATTATCACCCTCCTGGGCAGCCTCAAGTACCGGACCAGCTACTCCCAGAATGTCCTCCAGCATTCCGTCGATGTGGCCTATCTCACCGGCATGATGGCCGCCGAGCTGAAAATGAATATCAAGGAAGCAAAGCGGGCCGGTCTGCTCCATGATATCGGAAAGGCGGTTGACCACAAGATCGAAGGCCAGCATGCCGCCATCGGCGCCGATTACGCCAGGCGTTTCGGCGAGTCCAGCCAGATCGTCCAGGCCATCGCCTCCCATCACGAAGACGGACGGAACAATTCCATTCTCGCCGTCCTGGTTCAGGCCGCCGATACCCTTTCCGCGGCCCGTCCGGGCGCCAGGCGGGAGATGCTGGAGTCCTATGTCAAGAGACTGGAGGATCTGGAGCGGATCGCCAATTCCTTCGCCGGCGTGGACAGGTGCTACGCCATCCAGGCCGGTCGGGAGATCAGGATCATGGTGGAAAACGACAAGATCTCCGACGCCGACACGGTCATGCTCTGCCGGGATATCATCAAGAAGATCGAGACGGATCTGACCTATCCCGGCCACATCAAGGTAACGATCATCCGGGAAACCAGAATTTCCGAATACGCAAAGTAACACGTCGGGGACATGTTCCGGAAGCCCGTGAGGGATCGGAACCTGTCCCCGGAACAGGAACATAAGGTGAAGATACTATTTATCGGCGATATCATGGGGAAACCGGGACGACAGGCCGTCCGGGAACTGCTTCCGGAGATCACCGGGCGTTACGAGCCCTCCGTGGTAATCGCCAACTGTGAAAACGCCGCCGCCGGTTTCGGCGTGACCAGAGACATCATCGAAGAACTCTTCGACGCGGGGATCGATGTCCTCACCTCGGGCAACCACGTCTGGGACAAGCGCGAGGCGCTGGGTTTTATTGCCGATTACGAAACATTCATCAGGCCGGCCAATTATCCCGACGGCGCCCCCGGGCAGGGAAGCGTGGTCTTCCCGACGGCGGAGGGGGTATATGTGGGGGTGATCAACCTGATCGGGCGGGTCTTCATGACCCCCGTGGACTGTCCCTTCCGGGTGGCCGAGCGCGAAATCACCAGGCTGGAACAGAAGGCCAGGGTGATCATCGTGGATATTCACGCCGAGGCCACCTCGGAGAAGAAGGCCCTTGGCTACTTCCTGGCCGAACGGGTAAGCGCCGTTCTGGGCACCCATACCCATGTCCAGACGGCAGACGAGGAGGTCCTCGCGGGCGGCGCCGCCTATATCACCGACGCGGGCATGACCGGTCCCCATGAATCAATCATCGGCATCAAGAAGGAACTCGTCATCGAGCGCTTCCTCCGGCAGCTCCCGAATCGCTTCGAGGTGGCCCGGGGGGATGTACGCCTCCAGGGGGTTATCCTGGATATCGACGAAAAGACCGGAAAAAGCCGCGGGATCGAGCGATTGGACATCCCGATGGGGAATGCCGCGGGAACGTTCTGAGGAACGGGATGCCACCAGGCAATGTCTGGATGTTCTTTCGGAGGAACGCGCTCCGTCGCGTCCGCAACAGCGGCGCCATATCCAAAGTCCCTGCGGCCATGACGGAGCATGGCCCTCCGAAAACCCACCAACAATGCCCACGTATTGTTTTTTGGAGGGACGCGCTCCGTCGCGTCCGCAGCAGCGTACGCCATATCCAAAGCCTTACGGCCATGACGGAGCATGGCCCTCCAAAACCAGTTGCCGTTGCAGGGTGCGTTAGCGCAGCGTAACGCACTACATTAGCTTCACGGAGAATTAGCAGTGGAAAACCTTTACCAAGTCTTGTCTGAACGGGGATTCGTCGAGCAGGTGACCGACGAGACCCTCCTGCGCGATCTTTTAGCCGCCGGCCCCGTCACGGGCTACATCGGCTTCGATCCCACCGCGGCGAGCCTCCATATCGGCCACCTCGTGCCCATTATGGGTCTCGCGCACATGTTCCGCGCCGGTCATCGGCCCATCGCCCTCGTGGGCGGCGGCACGGGCCTGATCGGCGACCCGAGCGGCAAGACCGAGATGCGCCAGGTCCTTACCCGGGAGCAGATCGATTACAACGCTACCTGCCTTCGGGCGCAGCTTTCCCGGTACATCGACTTTTCTCCCGGGAAGGCCATCCTTCTGAATAACGCCGACTGGCTCACGAGGCTTAACTACATCGAGTTTCTCCGGGATATCGGCCGGCATTTCAGCGTGAACAGGATGCTTGCCGCCGAGAGTTACCGGAGCCGCCTCGAGAAGGGTCTCAATTTCATCGAATTCAACTACATGCTGCTCCAGGCCTACGACTTTCTGCACCTCTGCCGGACAGAGGGATGTCTTTTCCAGCTGGGGGGCAACGACCAGTGGGGAAACATGCTGGCCGGGGTGGATCTGATCCGACGGGAGGAGGGGGTCATGGCCCACTGTCTCACCTTCCCTCTTCTTACCACGGCCTCGGGCCAGAAGATGGGCAAAACGGAAAAGGGCGCGGTCTGGCTCGACGCCTCGCAGACGACGGGCTACGACTACTACCAGTATTGGGTAAATACCGAAGACGCCGATGTGCAGAAATTCCTCGCCCTCTTCACCTTTCTCCCGATGGACGAGGTGAGGCAGACGGGGGAGCTCAGGGACCAGGGTCTGAATATGGCCAAGACGGTTTTGGCCTATGAGGCCACCCGGATCACCCACGGGGAAGAAACGGCCCGGGCGGCCTGGCGCGCCTCCGCGGAGGCCTTTGGCAGCCGCCCGGTGTCTCCCGGACTTTACCCTTCCAGTTCCATCCCCCGGGAGGAAGCGGCCGCGGACATCTCGTCCCTGCCCACCCTGATCATGTCACGGGGGGAGCTGACCGCGGGGATTGTCGCCTATGAACTCTTCTTTCAGGGCGGACTTTGCGCCTCGAAGGGAGAGGCGAAACGT
>JAXMLI010000107.1:0-3505 GCA_034368785.1 Smithellaceae bacterium
GAGGTGGTAGCCAGGGTGACAAAGCTATTGTACATCCGAAAAAAGGCAAGGCCCGCGTAGGGGCGATTCAGGAATCGCCCCTACGCTAGATCCTCGTGATGCAGAAGAGCTCGTCATGTCCCAGGAGCTCCGCCCTGGCCGGTTCCCCCGAGGCGATGCTGAGGACTTTGGCGAGCAGCCCGGCGCCGACTTCCGCAATGGAGGCGCCTTGAATAATATCGCCGGCATTAAAATCCAGGTTGAATCTCATCCGGTCGTAGCAGGCGCTGTTTCCCGTGATCTTGATCACCGGGACGCCGGGGAAGCCCGTGGGGGTGCCCCGGCCGGTCGTGAAGACCACCGCCTGGCAGCCGGAGACGATCAGACCCGTGACCGCCTCGCCATCATGTCCCACGCAATCGAGAAGATAGAGGCCCTGCTCCTCGGGGTATTGGCCATATTCGAGGACGCCGCTGATGGGTGAGGTCCCCGCCTTGTAGATTCCTCCCAGGGCCTTTTCCACCACCGTCGTGACGCCGCCTTCCTCATTCCCGGGAGAAACCAGGGCGGTACGGTGCTGAAGCGTAGCGCTGGCCGTGGCGATAGCGAGTCTTTTTTCCATGTTGCCGATGGTCGTCAGAATCTTTTCGGCCACGAGCGGCGAGGTGGCCCGGGCGGCAAGAATCCGTTCCGCCCCGATCAACTCGGTGACCTCGGTGAATATCGCCCCGCCGCCGGCAGCCACGATCCGGTCGGTGACCCAGCCCAAGGCGGGGTTTGCCGCCAGACCCGAGGTGGCATCCGTTCCGCCGCATTTCAATCCGAGGCGAAACAGGGAAAGGGGGAATTCTTCTTTGGGCTGCAATGCCGCCTTTTCGGCCAACGCACTCGCCATCCTTACCCCTTTTTCTATGGCCCCCAGGCTATCGCCTTCGTCCTGGATCACGAGCATCTCCACGGGTTTACCCGCGGCCGCAATGCTCTCCGCCAACTCGGCGGGACGGAAGCGCTCACAACCCAGGCCCACGACCACCACCCCGTAAAAATTAGGGTGTTGCCCCAACCCCTTCAGCCCCCTGGCCGTCAGTTCCAGATCGAGACCCACCTGGCTGCAGCCGACGGGATGACAGAAAGCCAACGCACCCTTCACCTGCCCGGCAATGCGGCGGGCAACGGTATTGGCGCAGAATACGGAAGGAATCACCGCCACGAGGTTTCTGGTCCCGGGAAGTCCCCGGGGACGACGATAACCGAAAAAGGAATTCATGATGCTACCTCAGAAATTTAATTAATGGCCCCTTCTGCAATCAAGGTTATGCAGGTGGACCCAATCGCCGGGACTTATGATCCCCCTGGTCTGGCCGATTTCTTCCCCGTATTTGATTACCGGTTCATCGGCGGCTAATTCCGCCAGGGCTATTTTATGGCCAAAGGCAATATCTTCTTTGGCAGCAATCAATATGGTCCCCTCTGCGGTGGTTACCTCCACGTTGGTTCCCGCCTTTACCTCCGCGAGAACCACGGCCACGTTGTCCCGCGGGTTGATTTTTAATGCCTTGGTCATAAACCGTAACTCCCCTATCATAGGTCAGGCGTCCCGCCTGACATTCGATGATTAATGGTTCCCGCCATTTGCCTGACCGGTCAGGCGGGACGCCTGACCTATTTTGTTACTTCAGCCTACAACCTAAACAACCGATGGGGTTCAACCCTCCAGCACGGCGCCCTTATCCGCCTGGCTCACGTTCCGGGCGTAAAGCCCCAGGAAACCCCTGTTCACGGGCAGGGGACGGGGCAGGAGGGCCGCCAGCCTTCTCGTGATTTCTTCCTCCGGCACAAGGAGATTCAACTTCTTGTTTACGATGTCGATCTCGATCTGATCGCCGTCCCGAACCGCGGCGATGGGACCGCCGATCTGGGCTTCCGGCGTCACATGGCCGATGCAGAACCCGCGGGTCGCGCCGGAGAAACGGCCGTCCGTAACCATCGCCACGCTGTCTCCCAGCCCCATGCCGGTAAGGAGGGCGGCGGGAATGGACATCTCCCTCATGCCCGGACCGCCCCGGGGGCCTTCATAGCGGATTACGAGGATATCGCCGGGCGAAACGGTCTTTTCCATGATCTGTTTCATCACGTCTTCTTCGGAATCGAAGGTCTTGGCCGTTCCCACATGCACGGCTTTGGCGTTCCTCATGCCGCTGACCTTGACCACCGCGCCGTCTGGCGCCAGATTGCCCCGGAGAACGACGATGCCGCCCTGGGGCTGCAGGGGATCAGCAAGCGATTTGATGACCGCCGGGTTTTTGACCGGGCAGAAGTAGCCTTCGATTGTCCCCCCCGCCACCGTCGGGATACCCTTATCAAGCAGCGGCGACAATTGGCCCAATATGGCCCCCATACCGCCCGCCTCAAAGAGATCCCAGAGTGTATATTCGCTGGAGGGTTTGAACTTGGCAATACAGGGGGTAGCATCGGATATTTCGTCTATATCCCGGAGCGTGATTTCGAAACCCGCCTCTTTGGCCAGCGCCGGGAGGTGGAGGACGGCATTGGTCGAACCCCCGATGGCCATGAGAACCCGTACGGCATTCAACAGGTTTCCCCGGGTCAGAATATCGAGAGGTCGCACATTTTCCCTGACCAGATCCATGATCCGCTCGCCGGTCCGTTTCGCCTGCCGTTTCTTGGCCGCATAAACGGAAGGCGTAGTGGAAGTCCCGGGAAGGCTCATCCCCAGAGCCTCGATCAGGCAGCCCATGGTATTGCCCGTTCCCATCATCCCGCAGACCCCTACGGTCGGACAGGTGTCGTCCTCGATGACTTCAAATTCGGCGGCGCTGATCTTCTTGCTCTTGTAAGCCCCCATCGCCTCTTTGATATCGCACATCACCCGCTGCTCGCCGTTTTGGAAATGGGAAAGCATCGGACCGGGGGGGAGAAAAATGGTCGGGATATTCAGCCGCGCCGCCGCCATCAGCATTCCCACGGGGGATTTGTCACAGGAGGGGAGAAGTACGAGACCGTCAAATCCGCAGCCCCCTGCCATTACCTCTATCTCGGCCGTCACCAGTTCACGGCTGGGAAGGGCATAGTGCATGCCGCTGCCCTGGGCAATGGCATCACATACGGCGATGGTGTAAAACTCGACGGGGGTGCCGCCGGCGGACCAGACACCCGCCTTGACAAACTGGGCAAGTTCCTTGTTCGGATAGCTTCCCGGATGCATCTCCGACCAGGAGCTGACCACACCGATAAGGGGCTTTTTCAAATCATCCCCCTGATACCCCGTGGCCTTGAACATGGACCTTGGATAGGCCCCCGTTATCCCGGCGAAGAGTTCGTCTCCCGTCCTGATTTTTTTCTCCATGATTGTTTTCTCCTGGTAAATATTATCCATACTTCTTTCAACTATCTTTTCATACAACGATTAAGTTCACATGTCAAGTGCACAGGATTAATCGTAAAAAATAGTTTGACATTATATATCATATATAATATTTGCAGAATCATCCAGACAATCTCTTGT
>JAXMLI010000108.1:0-3404 GCA_034368785.1 Smithellaceae bacterium
CCCGACCCTCCCCTTGAAGGGGAGGGAGTTTGGGGTTATAGGCCTCCCCTTCAAGGGGAGGGAGGTCGGGGTTATAGGCTTCTCCTTGAAGGGGAGGGAGAAGGCTCTGCAAAGACGGCCATTGTGCCTCAAATAGAATCTGAGAAGGACAAGCGCAATATTCTGACCGGACATTCGTGAAAGAGGGGAGTAAGAGCTGCTCTACCCATAAACTTGTCGCAGACCCACAGCGGTTTATTCGGGCGATGTTCCGACGCGGTCACCTGCCTTAACCGTGCCGTCAATTGACCGGCTGAATTGTCTTGACATGGAATGCGTCTTTATATACTAGACCCGTTCATGGCGAAATTATTCAATTAAAACCGGTCTATTATCGGCTTCAGCTTAATGATCTATGACTGCCTGGATGGCGACCTGCTGTTTCCAGTTGAGTAACCGCGGTGCGGCCGGACAAGCAGGTGGGATAATATCCTGAAACTGTATCGTGACAAGCGGCGGTCGAACCAACAATGAAGAAAAAGATAATTTTCGGACTCAGTATTTTTGCCCTGATGTTTTTTTTGGGCGGCATCTACATTGTTACGACCGCTGAAACCACCAACTATGAGTTGCATCAGCTTTCTCAATTGCACAACGCCACGGTCATAAGAAAAGATCTTCTGGCAATTATTCGACAAAATCAGTTTAATATCATGCTCCGGCGCGCATACTTTATCGCGGACCCGGAAACCTCAAGCGATAAAAGCCTGCCGGAAACAGTGAAAAAATGCCTCGCTTGTCACCAGTCGTCCTCATCCATGGAAACAATAAACAGCCTGCTGAACCAGCTTGAAATGTACCAGGCCTTAACGCGTTACACTAATGCGGCCCTCCCGGGATCGGCCAGGTGGGAAAGTCGGGCAAGGGCAGCGCTCCAGTTGGGGAATGATCTGGTCAGGCAGATGGAAGACTTAGTAAAAACAACCACTGCCAATCTGCAAACGCAGGAGCATGAAATCCTCAGAAAAATGGACGAGCGAAAAAACATCCTTTTCATGCTGGTTACGGTCGGCCCTTTTTTCGCGTTCGGGTTGGCCCTTATCTTGATTCGCGGGCTGACCAGTCCAATCAAGAGTTTACTCGCCGCGACGCGCAATCTCAGGGAGGGCGATCTGGATTACAGGGTCAGGGGCCTGCGTGACGAATTCGGCGAACTTGCCGACTCTTTTAATGAGATGGCGGAATCTCTAAAAGAACAGATTCAGGAAATGCAGAGGACTGAGCAATTGCGTGTCTGCGGGGAAATGGCGGCCGGACTTGCCCATGAAATCCGAAACCCCCTTGCCGGCATGAAGATATCGATAGAACTCCTGCTTGCGGAACTCAATATCGAAGAAAGGGACAGGGATGTCCTTGTTAAGGTTATTGAACAGATCAGGCACATTGAGCTGCTCATGAAGGATCTTCTCAATTATGCCAGACCGATGACGGCCCAGCGTGTAAATGTTAATGTTAATAAACTATTGAGAAATACGGTATATTTTATCGAGAAACATCCTTCTTTTGTCTCAGGCAGTCAACCCGGGCGGATCATCGAGGAACTTGATGATAATCTGCCCGAAATTTTCGGCGATCCCCAGCAGCTCCAGCAGGTTTTTCTAAACCTTTTCCTTAATGCTGCCGATGCCACGCCGGCAGGAGGGAAAATAACGATCAAGACCTGGTGCGAGGAGGAGAGGAAGAGGGTAGCCATCGAGCTGCGCGATACGGGGAAAGGCATTCCCTGCGAATTGAGGCAGAAGATTTTCCAACCCTTTTACACCACGAAAGGTAAAGGCACCGGGTTGGGGTTGGCGGTTTCCAAAAGGATCGTGGAAGAACATGGCGGGAGGATCGAGGTTGCCGATAATATCCCCGCGGGAGCTGTCTTCACGGTCTATTTACCCGGCAATGCCGACGAAATAAGGGCGGTCGCATGAAGAAACGGGTGCGCGTCTATCTTGTTGACGATGACGAATTGATTCTGGCCATGCTTTCCCGGGCCCTGGAAAGGGAAGGCTACGAGGTGCAGACGGAAACCGGCGAGAGCGATCTCATTGATAAAATAACCTCCTGGCAGCCGGATGTGGTTTTGCTGGATATCAACCTGCCCGGGCAAAACGGCCTGGATACCCTCAAAATATTAAAAACGCAGACCTCGCACATAGAGGTTATCATGCTTACCGCTGATGATACGGCGGAGACAGCCGTCAAGGCCATGAAGATCGGCGCCTGGGATTATCTGACCAAACCATTCAACCTTGATGAGGTCAAGATTGTCATCGGGAACGCCATAGGAAATATCGGTCTGAAAAGGGAGCTGGAGTACCTGAGAAAAATAAGCTCCTCGTTCTTTGAAAACGATTTCGTAGGCGTCTCGAAGGCCAAAAGAGATTTGAAAGAGAAGATGGAGAGAATTGCCGAGGCGCATGTCCAAAGCATCCTGATCACCGGGGAAAGCGGCGTCGGCAAGGAACTCATCGCGCGCAACATCCATCGGATGATGTACGGGACGGTTGTCAGCTCATCCATTCCTTTCATTGCCGTAAACTGCAGCGCCCTGCCGGACACCCTCCTGGAGAGCGAGCTTTTCGGCTATGAGAAGGGATCATTTACCGATGCCAAAAAAGGCAAAAAAGGACTTTTTGAAGTGGCCGACGGCGGTACGCTGCTTCTTGATGAGGTGGGCGAGATGAAAATCAGCCTGCAGAGCAAACTGCTCCGGGCCCTGGAAGAAAGGGTTGTGCGTCGCATAGGCGGGCAGGAAGAAATTCCTGTCAATGTCACGGTTATCGCCACGACGAACAGGGACCTGGCCCGCGCGGTGGAAAAGGACGAGTTCCGCATGGACCTTTATTACCGGCTGAATGCCTTTTTCCTGACCATACCGCCGCTCCGGGAGAGAAAAGAGGATATCCCTGTTTTGGCGAATCATTTTCTCGCCTCTTTCGCCAGGGAATACAACAGATCAATCGAGGGATTTTCGGCGGAAGCGGAAAATTTGATGACTTCCTACAAATGGCCGGGCAACGTGCGTGAACTGCAAAACGTGGTTCGGGGGATGGTGGTGCTTAAGAACACGAGGGTGATCATGC
Organism: Smithellaceae bacterium; assembly: GCA_034368785.1. Taxonomy (GTDB): domain Bacteria; phylum Desulfobacterota; class Syntrophia; order Syntrophales; family CAMTWB01; genus CAMTWB01. Next base: position 3,114 of record JAXMLI010000108.1, read on the forward strand.
CCGAGCACCTGCCCCTGGAAGTAAGCGGCTTGGCATCGAGAAAGGCAAAGGAGCAACAGGGAAGGTTTATCCTGCCCCAAGGGGGAATATCCCTGGATGAATTTGAAAAAGATCTGATCATCCAGGCCCTGGAAAGGACGGAGCATAATAAAACGCAGGCCGCCAAACTGCTGAACATCAGTTACGATTCCTTCCGGTATCAATTGAAAAAATTCGATCTGGAATAGGTTATGGCCGGCCCTCTTGGCCTCTAGCATTGCCCCGGATTTCCCCTCCCCCTGGATGGTCGGG
>JAXMLI010000109.1:0-10935 GCA_034368785.1 Smithellaceae bacterium
GGGACGCCCGCGCTCCCAGGGAAAGCATTCGCACTTTTTACGAGGGCGTCAAAATTGCAGGCAAGGTAAAAACCGTCGGCAACATTACTACCGGAGGATCAATGCCCACAGGAGTGAATAATGAGGATCTTTGAATATCAAGGGAAAGGGCTTTACCGGAAATACGGCATTCCCGTTCCGTCCGGGTTGTTAATTGAGGAAAAACAGGCCATCGCCGGGAACTTTTCTGATATCGACAAGGGAAACGGGGTTGTATTAAAGGCCCAGGTATTGACGGGCGGCAGGGGGAAGGCAAAGGGCATTCGGTTTGCAGAGACCCGTATGGAAGCTGAAAGTCAATTCGATGAACTCATAAACATGAACATTTCCGGGGATCCGGTGCGGAAAATCCTCCTGGAGGAAAAGATCGGAATCGAGCGGGAATATTATCTGGGAATCATTGTCGATACGGAAATCGGTCAACCGGTCATGATTATCTGTTCCCGCGGGGGGATGGACGTGGAGGAGATTTCCCGGACAGATCCCGCTTCCATAGGCAAGATCACGATCGATGTCGCCTATGGCCTTCTGGATTATCAGGTCCGGGGAGAGTTGATCCGACTCGGCATATCAAAGGACATTTTCCCGTCCTTCATAGACATATCCAAGAAATTATACCGGTTGTTTATGGAAAATGATGCCCTCTTTACCGAGATCAATCCCCTGGTCCTGGATGGAAATGGTTCCCTGATTGCCGCCGACGCCCGGATCGACATCGATGGCGCCGCGCTTTACCGCCACCCGGAGATCCGGGAAATGCAGTCTGACCGGGAACGGGACATCGAGGATTCCTTGCGGGAAGAATACCAGCTGGAATACGTGGAACTGGAGGGCAATATCGGGTTGATCAGCGGGGGCGCGGGCTTGACCATGACCGCCATGGATTGTATCACCATGCAGGGCGGACGGCCGGCATGTTTCCTGGATTGCAGCGCCAATGTGAGCCCGACGGGTTACGAGATGGCCTTGCGGACGCTTAATTCCCGGGAGGGAGTCGATTGCATCCTGCTGAATATCTTTGGCGGGATCACCCGGATGGATCAGGTGGGCGAGTATATCCTGGAGGCCTTGAAACGAATCGGCGGGGTGCGGAAGCCGCTGGTGATCAGGCTGGAAGGCACGGAGGCCGAAAAGGGCCGGGCTTTCATCAGGGCAGCCGGTCTTCCCATGTGCGATACCTTCGAGGACGCAGTCGCGAAGGCGGTAGAACTCGGGGGCAGGAACATATGAGCATCCTGATCAATCGCGGCAGCAGGGTAGTGGTGCAGGGCATCACGGGGAAGGCGGGCGCCTTCTTTACCCGGGACATGATAAAATATGGCACGAAAATCGTGGCCGGCGTAACCCCCGGCAAGGGCGGCATTGCCGTCGAGGGGGCGCCCGTTTTCGATTCCGTGCGGGAGGCCGTGGACAGGGAAGGCGCCGAGGTTTCGATAATTTTCATCCCGGCCCCCCTGGCCCGGGACAGTATCTTCGAGGCCATAGACGCAGGCATAAAACTGGTCATTTATCTGGGCGAGAATATGCCGGTGCATGACATGATGGTTATCAAGAGGAAACTCAAAGAAAAATCCTGCCGGATGATCGGGCCCAACACCCCGGGAATTATCAGCCCCGGGGAGGCGAAGATCGGTTTTATGCCCTATTTCTGTTATCAGAAGGGACCGGTGGGAGTGGTTTCGCGCAGCGGCTCCCTCTCTTATGAAGTTTCCTTCGGTCTCACGAGGGCGGGGATCGGTCAGTCCACCTCCATCGGGATCGGCGGCGATCCGGTGAAGGGAATGGATTTTGTCGAGGCCCTGGAGCTGTTCGAAAAAGACCCCGACACTGAGGCCGTGGTGCTGATTGGCGAAATCGGCGGAACGGACGAGGAAATGGCTGCCGAGTATATCAAAAAACAGGTCAGCAAGCCCGTGGTCTCTTTCATTGCCGGTAAATATGCCCCGCTGAACAAGAAAATGGGGCATGCGGGCGCCATCATCAGCGGCGGGAGGGGGACATTTACCTCCAAGATCGATGCCCTCCGGGAGGCGGGCGTACTGATCGCCAACCTTCCGCAGGAGATACCGGGATTGGTTAAAGATGTCCTTGGCCGCGAAAAAGGAGGGTAGATGGGAGACAGGTTGCTCATCGAAAGAACCGAACGGATTTGCACTATCAGCATAAACAGGCCGGAGAAAAGAAATGCCCTGTCGCCGCTGGTATTCATGGAGCTTATCGACCTCCTGGCGCAACTGAGGGATGAGGACGAGGTTCGCTGCGTCATTCTCCGGGGATGCGGCGAACAGGCCTTCTCCTCGGGTTTCGATATCTCCGATTTACCCGTGGATGTCAGTCCGGAGATCGCCCAGGCCGCCAAGGGCGATACCCCCCTCGATAACGGCATGAAGGCCATCCTCGATTTTCCCTACCCGGTGATCGCCATGATCAACGGGCTGGCCTATGGCGCCGGCTGCGAGCTGGCGGTTACCTGCGATATTCGCATCGCCGCCGACGATGTGCGATTCTCCCTGCCCCCGGCGAAACTGGGCATCGTTTATCGCTGGAGGGGGATCTTGAAGTTTATCGACGTGATCGGTCCGGCCTTTGCCCGGGAGATGTTTTTTACCGGCCGGGTCTATGAGGCTCTCCAGGCCCGGACCATGGGGCTTGTCCATTATGTCCTGCCCCGGGATCAGCTCGGCCCTTTTGTGTACCAGATGGCCAGGGATATTTCCGAGAATGCCCCCCTGTCCTTGAAAGCGACAAAGACGATTTTCAATCGATTCCACCAGGATCAACGGCTCAGTCCGGAAGATGTTCAGGAAATAGAACGGCTTCGTTATGAGGCCTTCCGCAGCGAAGATTTAAAAGAAGGCCAGCGGGCCTTTCAGGAAAAACGGAAACCGGTCTTTCAGGGACGGTAGCAGGAGGGGAAATAACATGGCGAAAAAAACGGGTGAACCCGAGGTGCGCCCGGTTGTTTCCAGCCTGGGGACGCCGGTTAAGTGTTTTTACGGACCGGAGGATCTGCCGGACTTCGATTACACGCAACAGCTTAATAATCCCGGGGAATATCCCTTTACACGGGGTGTTTACGAAACGATGTACCGCAGTTCCCTCTGGACGATGCGGCAGTATTCCGGCCAATCTACCCCGGAGAGTACCAATGAGCGATTCAAGTATCTGCTGAAGAACGGTCAGACCGGGTTGAGCCTGGCCTTCGATCTGCCGACGCAGATCGGTCTGGATTCCGACATGCCCCTGGCCGAGGATGACGTGGGCAAGCTGGGCGTCGCCGTGGATACCCTGGACGATTTTGAACGCATTTTCGACGGGATCAGCCTGGATCAGATATCCACTTCGTTCACGATCAACGCCACGGCCCCGATCATTTTGGCCATGTATATTATGGTTGCCCAGAGGCAGGGGGTTGATCAGAAGAGGCTCCGGGGCACGATTCAAAACGATATTCTGAAGGAGTACATCGCGCGCGGGACCTGGATCTTCCCGCCGGCGCCGTCGGTCAAGCTGGTGGGCGACCTGGTGGAGTACTGCAACCGGGAGATTCCGCGGTTCAATGCAATCAGTGTTTCCGGAACGCATATTCTGGAGTACGGGGCCAATACGGTTCAGGCGGTCGCCCTGGCGATTTCCATTGCCGAGGTCTATATCCGGGAAGTCCTGAGACGCGGTTCCAGTATTGACGAGATTGCCCCGCTCTTCTCCTTCCATCTGCCTATCGGCGGGCGTGATTTCAACTTTTTCGAGGACATTGCGAGACTCCGGGCGGCCAGGCGGTACTGGGCGAGACTGATGAAGGAGAAGTACGGCGCCCAGGACATACGGTCGCTTCAGTTCCGTTTTTCCACCGGCGGCATGGGCGGCGGACTCACCGCCGAGCAGCCGTTGAACAATATTGCCCGGGCCGCGATCTATGCCATGGCCGCCGTTTTTTCCGGGACCCGGTCGCTGAACCTGGCCTGCTTCGACGAGGTCTACGCGATTCCCTCCGACCTGGCAATCCGGACCTCGCTGCGGGTGCAGCAGATCCTGGCCCATGAGACGGGGGTGGCCGACGTGGTCGACCCCTTGGGCGGGTCCTACTATGTGGAAAAACTGACCGACGAGATGGAGGCCAAGATCGCGGAGATCATCGCGAAGATTGAAAGCGACGGCGGGATTGTGAAGATGATCGAGAGCGGCGCCATTCAGCGGGAACTGGCGGCGCAGAGCTATGCGCTCCAGAGGAAGATCAGCTCCGGGGAAAAGGTCCTGGTCGGGGTGAACAAGTTCAAGGTGCAGGAAGAAGAGCGGGACCTGGAGATTTATAAGACCGATCCCGAGACGATCAACCGCCAGCTCGAGCGGCTGCAGGGCGTCAAACAAGGCCGTGACCGGGGCAAGGTCGCGGCCGCCCTGCGGCAACTGGAGGCGGCCGCCAGGCGAGGCGACAATCTCATCCCTCACCTCTTCGAACCGTTGGAGGCGAGGGCCACGGTGGGAGAAATCACCGACACCCTGAAGAATGTCTATGGGACCTTCCAGGAACCCGCGACCGTTTAATTGCCACGGGGGAGATTTGTATGGAAACGCACAAGAAAATTCGCGTGCTGATCGCCAAGATTGGTCTGGACGGGCACGACGTAGGGGCCAAGGTCCTGATCTTCTGGTTGAGGGATCAGGGGATGGAGGTGATCTATACGGGTCTGCGCCAGAGCGTGGAGCAGGTCGTCGAGACGGCCATCCAGGAGGCGGTGGATGTCATCGGGGTGAGCGTCCTTTCCGGCTCCCATCTCCCCATTGCACGGAAATTGCTCAAAAGAATCCAGGAGCGTACGCTCGATGACGTTCTTCTCCTTTTTGGCGGAACGATTCCCCGGGAGGACGTGACGGAATTAAAACGCCTGGGGGTCCAGGGGGTCTTCCCTTCCCACGCCAAACTCGAGGAGATATCGGCATTTATCAGGCAAAATGTCCATAAAGCGGGGGAGAACAATGGATGAGGCAAGGGAGCGGATCAGACACAAGGCCTCTCTCGCTAAAATCATGACGGCCGCTGAGGCCGCCCGGCTTGTTAATGATGGCATGAAGGTCGCGACCACGGGGAATCCCCTGATGGGCTCTCCAAGGGCGATATTTCGCGCCCTCTCGGAGCGGATGAAAAGGGAAGGCGGGATCAGGATCGATCTTCTGTGTGCCGGCCCGCTGGGTTCCGAGGTGGAGGATCTCCTCGTGGAGGCCGGTGGAATCCGTACGCGGATCGGCGCCGTCGGCACGGACAAGCTCAGAGGGGCCATCAATCGGGGAGAGGTCAAATTCATCGAGGGCAAGGGCGGGCAATTGCCCCTGCACGTGAAAAGGGGTTGGTACGGGTCCGTTGACCTGGCGGTGGTCGAAGCAATCGGACTGACCCGGGAGGGACACATCATCCCCTCGACGGCGGTTTACGATTCACCGGAGTGGGTCGATGCCGCCCGGATGGTGATCGTGGAAATCAACCTGAATCGCCCGCTCGGTCTCGAGGGATTGCACGATGTTTACCAGAAGGGCGATGATCCGATTCCCCTCGGCAGCAACCCGTTGAAACGGATCGGGGCACCCCATATTGCCGTCGATCCTGATAAGATCAAGGGGATTGTACTCTCGGAACTGGCGGATAAGCCCTCCCCCGAAGACCAGCCCGACCCCGTGAGCGAGGCGATCGGCCGGCATCTCCTCGATTTTTTCCGCCGGGAGATTGAGGCCGGACGGTTGAGCGATCCCCTGCCGCCCCTGGAGGTCGGGGTGGGGAATCTGCCGGAAAATGTATTAAGAATAATCGGGGCCGGTGATTTTTCGCCACTTCGTTTTCATATGCCATCCATCACCGATCCCATTATAGATATTATCGATGCGGGCAAGGTTGATTGGGTCTCCGGGATGGCCCTGAGGCTATCTTCGGCCATGTGGGAGAGATTCCGGGCGGGAATTGACCGTTACAAGGAATGCATGGTGCTTCGTCCCGTATCGGTCTGCAACTCGCCGGAAATCATTCAGCGCCTGGGGGTGATCGCGATTAACGGCTGTCTGGAAATGGATCTTCAGGGACAGGTTAATTCCAGCCATGTCCTCGGCCAAAAGATCCTGACCGGCATTGCCGGCTCGTATGATTTTTCCCGCAACGGATTTTTCTCGATCTTTGTGGGACCATCAACGGCAAAGGGGGGAAAGATCTCGGCCATCGTTCCCGCCGTGTCTCATGTTGATCATACGGAGCATGATGTGGATATTCTGGTAACGGAACAGGGGCTGGCGGATTTGCGCGGTCTGGATCCACGGGGGAGGGCCGAGACGATAATCCGTCAATGCGCCCACCCCGATTTCCGGGGCCTCCTGGCGGACTATCTGACGAGGGCCATGAAGGATTCCGGGCACATCCCCCTCTCCCTGGAAGAATCCGCCTCCTTCCATCTGCGGTTGAAACGCACAGGAAGCATGAAAGAGACCGGGCGCCCTGAGTAAGACCCCGGCCTGACCCCGCCGCAGGCGGAATAACGGTGAACAGTGAACCGTGAACCAGTTGTTGCCAAACACTAAAAACAAGGAGGGTATTACATGAAAAAAACAAGGTTTTTTTTCGTAGCGGTTCTGTTTCTTGTGGGAGTTCTAACAGGAATCTCAACCATCGCGGCGGCCTATCCCGAGCGGGGCATTGAAATCATCGTTCCCTTTGGCGCCGGTGGCGGGAGCGACACGGCGGCCAGAGCCGTGGCGGAGGGATTGAAACCCCTGCTCAAGGTTCCTCTGATAATCACCAATATGCCGGGCGGAGGGGCGACCAGGGGGATGCTCCACGTTTCTCAGCAGCCTGCCGACGGATATACCGTCCTCGCCGTTACCACATCGCATCTCATCGACGCGGTCAAACCGAAAACACGCTCGGAAATCATGAGGGATTTTGAGCCCCTGATGAGGATACAGTGGGACACCTCCTCGGTGACGATTTCCGGGGAATCCAAATTCAAGACCCTGGCCGAGCTGATCGATTGGGGAAAGAAGAATCCCCGCTTTCTGAAGTTTGCCGGGACCTCGCCGGGGGGATGGTCGGAAATCCAGACGGTCGCGTTCTTCAAAAAGGTCGGCGTAGAGGTTACCTTCGTTCCCTTCGATTCCGGCGCGGAGATCAAGGCGGCGATCCTGGGCGGACATATTCATGGCGCGGTGGAGGAACTTGCCGAAACACTGCCACTCATAGAGGCCGGAAAACTGCGATCGCTTGCGGTGATCATGGAAAAAAGGCACCCGGCCCTTCCTAATGTTCCTTGTACCACCGAGTTGGGCATCGATTATACCTACGGCCTGATGAGGGCCTGGGCGGTGAAGAAGGGTACGCCGCCCGACCGGGTTAAATATCTTCACGACGTGATCAAGAAGTCCCTGGATGCCCCCATCTACAAGAAATTCGTCCAGGACAATCATCTCTACGCCCGTCAGGGCTATCTGTCCCCCGAGGAAACTAGAAAATACTGGGAAGCGGAGATCAAGTTCTATACGGAAGTCCTGAAGGATCTGGGCTACCTTAAATAACCCCGCCTTTTCAAATGCGACCAGGCCGTGCGGAGAATATCCACCCTCCGCGCGGCCAATGTTAACGGCTCTGCCGGGAGGACTTATGCGGAGAAAAACCCGATTCCCCTGTACGATCATGCGCGGCGGGACGAGCAAGGGGATTTTCCTGCTGAAAAAGGACCTGCCGCAGGAGCCCGTCCTGCGGGACCGGATTATCCTGGCCATTTTCGGCAGCCCGGATAACCGCCAGATCGACGGCCTCGGCGGGGCGGATTCACTCACGAGCAAACTGGCGCTCCTGAGTCCCGCCCGGGGGGGCGATCGGGATATCGACTACACCTTCGGGGCGGTGGGAATCGAAAAGGCCTTCGTCGATTATTCCGCCAATTGCGGGAACATCAGCGCGGCGGTCGGGCCCTACGCGATCGATAAAGGACTCGTGAAGGCGGTGGAACCCTTCACCATCGTACGCATCTACAACACCAATACGAAAAAGATGATTTATGCAAAGGTCCCGGTGAAAAAGGGAAGGTTTTGCCCGGACGGCGATTACCGGATTGATGGATGTCCGGGAACCGGGGCCAGGATCGAGCTTCGCTTCATGGACCCGGGAGGCGCGACCACGGGAAGGCTGCTTCCCACCGGGAATGTGCTGGACGAGTTGACCCTGGACAGCGGGGACAGGATTGCCGTCACCATCGTGGATGCCGGCAATCCCACGGGGTTTGTCCGGGCCGAGGAGCTGAATCTCCGGGGGAACGAACTTCCCGCAGAGTTCGATCAGGATATAACGACACGGGCGAAACTGGAGGCCATCCGACGGAAGATCGGTGAGATGACGGGGATCCCGGTTACCCCGTCCATTCCGAAAATATCCTTCATCGCCCCTGCCCGGGACTATCGGACCGTCTCCGGAGGGGCTGTCGAAGCAGGCGCGGTCAGTATCCTGGCCCGCCTGATGGCCATGGGGAAGATGCACAAGACCTTCGCGATCACGGCGAGTATCCCGGCCGCGATCGCGGCAGTGCTCCCCGGTTCTGTCGTGAACCTGGCCATAGCGGACGATTCAGCCCTATCCGCAGAGCAGTCGATCCTCATCGGGCACCCGGCGGGGGTCCTGGAGGTTAAGGTGGACGCGCGGCACGGGCAGGATGGACCGCGCATCGTCAGTTGCACCCTGGGCCGGACGGCCCGCAGGATCATGGACGGGCAGGTCCGGGTTTCCGGGAAAATCTATGATCCCGCCCGGACGGAAACCTGAGAGACAATCTTGATGGACGACATGGAAGCAGGCAAGACGCCGCTGCCCGATTATCTGAAAGCCACCGAATCCAGCGCCATATTGCCCATTGCAGCCATCGAGAATAGCCTGCGCCACATGCTCGGCCCGAAAGGGAACCCGACCCTCAATAATTTCCTTACCCGTCTGATGGCATGGATTTGACACTGTAGAATTTAGTAGACTTTTGCAGGGCTATTATATACTATCCAGTCCCTAATGGACTATAACAGGGCTCTTGATGGCAACAAGCATGACAATAGACGAATGGGAGGCGACACTCGGCCGGCAGCTGCGTGACCTTCGGCTCCGAAAGAATGTGGATCAGCGCCGGCTTGCCGAGCAGGCCGGCGTGGCCCTGAATGTCGTCAAAAATCTGGAGGCCGGCAAAGGGGCCACGGTCAAATCGCTGGTAAAGGTATTGCGCGCCCTGGGTCGGGCCGAATGGCTGGACTCTCTGGCGCCGGCGGTCTCCATCAGCCCTTTGCAGATGCTGAAATCCAAACCGGCGCGACAGCGGGCTTCCCGGGGAAAGGGAACGCCGCATGTATAAACCCGTTCATGCCATCGAAGTGCGCATTTGGGGAAAAACCATCGGAGCGGTGGCCCTTGATCCCAAACTGGGATACTACGTGTTCGAATATGACCCCGGTTTCGTCGCCTCCGGCATCGAGCTTGCGCCCCTGACCATGCCTCTGGCGCTGGCGCGCGAACCCTTTGTCTTTGCCGAACTTCCGGAGTTGACCTTCAAACGGCTTCCGGCCTTGCTCGCCGATGCGCTGCCGGACGATTTCGGCAACAACCTGATTGACGCCTGGATGGCCCGCAGGGGTGTCGCCAAATCGCAAGTCACTCCCCTCGACCGGCTGGCCTATATGGGCAAGAGGGGCACGGGCGCCTTGGAATTCCGACCCGCGCGCAGTCCCGCTTCAGTGGGCAGCACCGCGATCGAGCTTTCCCGTCTGATTGAAAGCGCCCGCTCCGCCGTGCATGGGGAGATCGGTTCAGACCAGTTGGCCAAGGCGGCGCTGGCCCAGATCATCCAGGTGGGAACTTCGGCGGGCGGAGCCAGGGCCAAGGCGGCCATTGCCTGGAATCCGACAACCGCTGAAATCCGGTCTGGACAGTTCGATGTGGAGCCCGGATTCGAACACTGGCTGCTGAAATTTGACGGAATGGGCGCCGACAGTGAACTGGGAGGCTCTCAGGATTACGGCCGCATCGAATATGCATATTCCCTGATGGCCGGCGCCGCCGGTATCGCCATGTCGCCCAGCCGGCTGCTGGAGGAGGGCGGTCGCGCCCACTTCATGACACGGCGCTTCGACCGGAACGGCAACAACAAGCATCACCTGCAAACCCTCTGCGCAATGGCCCATCTGGATTACAAGCAGAAGGCCAGCCATGATTACAACCAGCTATTTCTGACCATCGAACGGATCCTGCCGGACTACTACGCCCTGGAGGAGGCATTCCGAAGGATGGCGTTTAATGTAATGGCGGCCAACTGTGACGACCACACCAAAAATATCTCCTTTATCCTGCGCGAAGGGAAGGATTGGGAGTTTGCCCCGGCCTACGATGTAACGCATGCCCACAATCCCCGGGGCGAATGGACCCGCCAGCATTTGATGGCTGTCAACGGAAAATTTTCCAGCATCTCCCGGGATGATATGCTGGCAGTGGCCGACCGTTTCGGCATCGGTACCGCCCCGCAGGTTTTGAAGCAGGTCGGAGGGGCGGTTTCCGCCTGGCCGGATTTTGCCGCGCAAGCCGGTGTTGGCTTGCGGGAGGTCGGGAGAATTCTCGAACATCACCGTGTACTCTGAGACCCAAAACAGAAAGGAAAGAGCGTCGAGATCAAGGAGGCACAAAACCCTTCTTGCTGATAGCAAATACAAGTCAACATTCTGGCCATTCGGGCGAGCTTATTGAATACGGTTTGAAATAGTTCATCTCAATCTGGCTAAAAATCCATTTTATACTGAGCTGTCAACTACCTCTCTTGTCCACGTATGTCCGGTTAGAGAATTGCAGTTGCTTCGCTTCGGTCCTTCTTGAGGCGCAAAACCTGTCTTTGCAGGGAC
>JAXMLI010000110.1:0-19034 GCA_034368785.1 Smithellaceae bacterium
CTTATTTTGATACCTTGACGACTTTGTAAAAAGTCCGGATGCTGCGTTGCACTGCAAGCCTTCCCCCGCCTCCGCGGGGGAAGGCTTGCGGCGTTTTCCGGGGACAGGTTCCGATCCCTTCGGGCTTCCGGAACCTGTCCCCGATTTCACTCCAGGGTGAATCCCTTCTGCCTGAATAATCGGAGACAGCCTTTCACCACATCCTGGTCATAGAGAATGTCGCTGTTTGAACTTATCTCCTCCAGGGCCTTTTCGACCCCGATGATGGGCCGGTAGGGGCGGTGGGATCCCATGGCCTCTACCACGTCTGCCACGCAGACAATACGCGACTCAATCCGGATATTTTCCCCTTTGAGCCCTGAAGGATAGCCGGAGCCGTCTATTTTTTCATGATGCTGCAAAACGATATCGGCAATGGGCCAGGGAAACTCGATTTCTTTGAGGATATCGTAGCCGGCCAGGGGATGGATCTTAATCATGCTCAGCTCCAGGTCAGAGAGCTTGGAAGGCTTGGACAGGATCTCCGCCGGCACAGCGATCTTGCCGATGTCATGGATCGCCGACGCCATACGGACCCCGTCTACAACCGCCCCGTCCATTCCCATTTCCTGGGCAATGGCCCGGGCCAGATTCGCCACCCTCTTCTGGTGGCCGGCGGTGTAGGGATCCCGGGTTTCCACGGCCATCGCCATCGCCTGGATCACCCCCTCCATCGCCTTGCGCAATTTATTCAAGGTGTTCGTCAGGTCTTCCTCCGCCTTTTTACGCGAGGTAATATCCTCGACGATCCCCTCATGATAGAGAAAGTCCCCCTGTTTGTTAATTACCTTTCGGGCATGGATGGACACCCATTTTCCGGGGCCGGTCCGGGCCTCAAAATTTTTAACGAAACCCACCTCGTCTACCATATCGTAAAACTTTTTCACGTCGGAAGAATTTGTCAAAATCCCTTTTAAACCTTCGTTTAACTGAGCAGACATTTCTTCTGGGGAACTGTAGCCAACTATATTGGCCATCGCCTGGTTCGCCATGATGCACCTGCCATCCGGGGTAATCTGGAATATCCCTTCCTGGGCATTTTCAATCAGGTTCCGCAATCTCTCCATCGAGAGCAGCAGTGCATCTTCGGACCTTCTCTTTTCCACTGCCCGGTGGATGGTAAGCAAGAGCTGCTCTATATCGAAGGGTTTCTGCAGGTACTGGTAAGCCCCGACATTAACCGCTTCAATAGCGACGGCGTGGGAGGAATAACCGGTCAGGATTATACATTCGGTGGGAAGTGTGTCGGATTTTATCTGCCGGATGATCTCCAGGCCGGAGATATCCCCCATGCGGATATCGACCAAGGCGACGGCGGGCTTCTTCTCCCTGATGGATTCCATCCCCTCTCGCCCGGAGCTGCAGCCGCTGACCTCATAGCCTTTCACTCGGAGAATATCCACCATGGTTTTTCGAAATTTTTCGTCGTCGTCGATGACCAGGACTGTATTGTAATTCATCTGCCTCTCCGGCACTTCAATTCAGGTTTTTGGCTTATTTTTTGTGGAAGGGGACAGTCACGATTCTACGACTTCACTTCGCTTCGTCCGTAAATCTGGGACAGTCCCCATTTTTTCGAGGCCACCTGAGTTGGTCAAGGGCAACGTGAGTACAAAGGTGCTTCCCACACCCATGGTGCTATCGGCCTTGAGGCTGCCGCCGTTGAGTTCCGCCAGGTTACGGGCCAGGGGAAGTCCAAGTCCGGTCCCCTGTCCGCTGAAGGTCACCAGCGGCTCGAATATTTTCTCCAACCGATCCTGGGGGATGCCGCAGCCCGTATCGGTAAAGACCACTTGCAGCAGATCGTTCTCCGGCATTATTCGAATGGTCAGACTGCCCCCTTCCGTCATGGCCTGATAGGCGTTGGTTATAATATTTGATGCAATGTGCATGATATGCTCCCCATCGGCATAAACCAGAGGCGATTCAGGCAGGGAATCGATGCGTATTTCAATTTTCTCCGGCGGCGGATTTTTCTCGATGACGCCCGCAATCAGCGGGGACACCCTGATCCAGGCACGGTCGGCAGATCTGATCCGGGTGATATCCAGGAGGTTACGGATGATCCGGTTGGTCCGGTTAATCTCCGATATGATTATCCCCAGGTATTCCCTGACGGTTTCGTCGCTTTGATCCAGAACGGTCTGCAGGTAATATCCCGCGTTGGCGATGGTCGCCAGGGGGTTCCTGAGTTCATGGCTTACCTCTCCCGCCAGCTGACCAAGGTAGGCCAACCGTTCCTGACGAAGAAGCGATTCCTGTGATTCCATCAGCTCCCTCGTCCGTTCCTCCACCAGCTCCTCCAGATGCTGGGAGTAAAGGGCCAACTCCGCTTCCTTGATAGAAAGTTTTCGGTTTGATTCCTTGAGTTCCGCCACCTTATTCTCCAGCTTGTGAAACAGCCGGATATTGTGTTCAGTCAGAAAAGAATCCGTATCACCAGAGGGGGGAAAACTGGCGGGGGCGTTTTCACTCTCCAGCACGGAACGGATTATATTAAGAAGGCCCTGCGGATCAATCGGCTTGAGGATTATCCGGGCGGCCCCCAGGGAGTAGGCGAAATTTGCGTCTTCCTGCTCAGTGTAATCGCCCGTGTAAAAGACAAATTTGATGTTGTTATAGCGATCATCACCCTTGACGTATCGGCAAAGCTGAAAACCATCCATCCTGGGCATGAGGATGTCAGAAATGATAAGGTCCACCGGACCTTGCGCCAGTATCTCCAAGGCCTCGATCCCGTCCTGGGCCGCGGACACCTCGTATCCGGCAGCGGTCAGGATATCCTCAAGAAGGCGAAGGCCCGCCGGCGTGTCTTCCACGGCCAGGATTTTTCTTGAGTTCGATTTATTATATTCTGTCACTTGTTTTCCCTCTTCTTCAGCAGCCAGGTTTCGGCTTAAAATACCTGCTCTTACCCGATGATGTAATGATGCTGCCGCATTGTTCGTGTACTAATTAGTTGATTGTAAACGCAATTGCAACCTCTATTTAGAATCCTAGGGTCTGCGACAAATTTATGGGTAGAGAAGTATTTTCTCCCCTCTTTAGAAAAGAGGGGTTGGGGGAGATTTGAGGGATAATGAATAACCTTACGTTTATATTACAAATCCCCCCTCCCCCCCTTTTCCAAAGGGGGGATAAGGCTCTGCAAGAATAGGATACCCACATTTTTGTCGCACACCCAGAATCCCATTGACTGTGGTTACCAGCAGGTGGATATGTTATACAGTGGCTATGTCGTGGGGGGGTATCCTTATGAAGCATAGAATCCTGGTGGTGGAAGACGATGCGGTGGCCGGTGAGTTCCTCTGTGAGGTCCTGGGCAGGGTGGGTTATGAGGTGGATATCTGCCGCTCAGCAGACGACTCTTTTTCCCTTGACCTTTCCGCTTATGATCTTCTGATTTCCGATATCAGGATGCCCGGGCGGGATGGTCTGGAACTCCTGGGGCATGTTCATGACAAATGGCCGGAACTGCCCGTTATTATGGTCACTGCTTACGGCTCCATGGAAACTGCCATGGAAGCCCTTCGATTGGGGGCCTTTGATTATATCGGCAAGCCCTTTTCACCAGAGGAGATCCGTTCGCTGGTGAGCAAGGTGCTGGAGGTCAGGGAATTGCAGCGACGTCAGCAGGACGGTCGCGCCCGGGAAGAGGAGACCTACCGCTTTGTTGGTTCATCCTCCGCCATGGTGGAGATTTACAAACAGGTGGCAAGGGTGGCAGATACAACGGTAAGCGTACTTATTGAGGGGGAAAGCGGCACTGGAAAGGAACTGGCCGCCCGGGCGCTCCATCAGTTAAGTTCCCGCAGTCTGAAGCCCTTCATGGCGGTTCACTGTGGCGCCATCCCGGATAATCTGCTGGAATCGGAACTGTTTGGCTATGAAAAGGGGTCCTTTACCGGCGCCGATCATCAGCACCTGGGACTGCTCGACAAATGCGTCGGGGGGACAATTTTTCTCGATGAAATCACCGAGATGTCTCCCGCCCTTCAGGGAAAGCTGCTAAGGTTCATGCAGAATGGGGAGGTCAGACGTATCGGGGGTCATGAGGTCCGACTTGTTGATGTCCGGGTAGTGGCAGCGACAAATCGTAATATTGATGAGATACCTAAAAAAGGTGTTTTCCGGGCTGACCTCCTCCATCGTTTCGTGATCCGCATTTCCATGCCCCCCCTCCGGGAACACCGGGAGGACCTGCCCCAGCTGGTGGAGGCAACCCTGAGGAAGTTTGGATATTTATCTATCAGACTGTCTCAGGAGGCGATGGAATTGCTGATGGGCTACGACTGGCCAGGTAACGTTCGGGAACTGGAGAATGTACTCCAACAGACAATTCTCCTTTCCTCGAGTGCGCTAATCAAGCCGGATAATCTACCCGCCCGTTTTCACATATCCGCTGAGCCAACGGAATCCCCCCTGTCTCCCCTCGAGGAGGCACAGAGGAAGCAGATTATTCAAACATTGAAGATCACGGGCTGGAATCAGAGTCGGGCCGCCCAGATGCTGGGCATCGATCGCAAGACCCTGCGCTCGAGGATACATCATTATCAGATTGTCAGGCCGGATTTTACTTGACGACTTTGTAAAAAGTCCGGATGCTGCGTTGCGCTGCATCCTTCCCCCGCCTTCGCGGGGGAAGGCTTGCGGCGTGTTCCGGGGACACGTTCCGATCCCTTTGGGCTTCCGGAACAAGCCCCCTCCCCCGACGCCTCATTCCTCATGATTTGTGCGCCTTGCCGCAGCCTGCCCCCGTGAAGGCGGGGGGCCTTTTTACGAAGCCGTCCTAAATTCAAGGCCTTTACGACTTTTGGCGAGAGCATCTTACTTGACAGAAGCCTCCAACGGCCCGTCGTGGAGGGGAAAACTCAAGGCCACCCTGGCCCCTTTACCGGGATCACTCTCCATCTTAACACATCCCCGATGGATCTTCATGATATCCATGACGATGGTCAGCCCCAGTCCTCTTAATCCGTCCCCGCTGTGGGTGCTGAAAAAGGGTTCCCATATCTGTTCCCTTACCTCGGCAGGAATGCCGGGACCATCATCTTCCACGGTAATGGTAAGAAACTCGCCGGCCTGGCAATCAACCCGGACGTTGATTGTTCCCTGGTTTTTCAAGGCCTCACCGGCGTTTTCGAGGAGATTGAAAAGGGCCGTCTGTATCCGCCAGCATGATCCCCTTTTGTGTCATCAGGGGCTCAATCAGCGCCTTGGTTTCCACCAGCAGTTCCGAGACGCAAAGATATTCAAACTCCGGTTCCGGCAGGCGGGTGGCCTTCCGCACATTGCTGATGATGGCGTTTAGTCTCTCTGTCTGCTGAACGATCAACTCCAGTTTTCGTCGCTGGTCGGCGGGCAAGCCGTTCTGTTCCAGGAGCAGTCTGGCCAGTCCGGCGATCGAATGCAGCGGCGTCCCCATGTCATGGGCGAGATTGGCCGTCAGGTAACCCAGGGCGTTGAGCTTCTGCAACTGGTTCAATTCAGTCTGCAGTTGCACCACCTTGTGGGTTGCCTCGGCAATCCGGTGTTCGAGGGAGATGTTCAGTTCCTGGTTGCTGGTAATTACCTGTTCGATTTTAACGGCCATCGAATTGATGTGCCCGGCCAGTCGGCCCCATTCATCCTGCCGAATGATGGGGATACGCTCGCCGTAGCTGCCTTTCTCGATGCCGCCGATGGTCTTGGTGATCAGGCGCAGGGGCATGTCCACCAGATAGCGATAGCCCAGGATGAAAATTACCAGGATGATCAGGATAAGTGCGCCCGAGCTGGCAAAAAGAAGCTGCTTAGCCTTTGCCAGTATCTCGCTGTACGAGCGGGAATAGGAGAGGATTCCCACGTAGGTATTCTGGTCCCTGTCCGGTATGATCGGGTAGAGAAGTCCCAGGGCAGGACCATTTTCCGTTTCCACCCTCACATAGTGGATTTGAAATTTCTTCCGTGCCGCCGCCAGGGTCTGCTCAGGCCATTCAAAATAGATCCGGCTGGCGCCCGCGATATGATCGAGCCAGCCGTCTCCCAGGGAAAAGATGTCGAGCCGGGCGAGGCGACTGTCCTGCATGAGGCTTTCCCTCAAGGTGTTGTCCAGGGCGGAAAGGCCGGCGTCGGTGGGAAATTGCACATAGAACTGGCTGACCGTCTCGGCGAGACCGCTGAGCCTTCGTCCGTGCTGATCCACGAGGATCCTGTCCAGCGCCCGGATCTGTATCCAGCCCCAGATGGCCATGGTCATGGCCAATCCCATAATTGTCAGGATAATGAGTCTCGTTCTGATCGTCACCAGGCAGCCTCGCTTTATTTTTCTCGCAAGTTCAGCAGTATCCGGGCAGCTTTTTGCGTCTCCCTTAAATTCCCCGATGTCGCAGGCTAGCAAAAAACGCGAAGTATTGCACCCGTTAAATATATAGTTTTGACGACTTCGTAAAAAGTCCGGATGCGGCGTTGCGCTGCGTCCCTCGTCACTGCGGCGTATCCCGGGGACACGTTCCGATCCCTTTGGGCTTCCGGAACAAGCCCCCTCCCCCGACGCCTCATTCCTAGTGATTTGCGCGCCTTGCCTGCGAACTTTTTACAAAGTCGCCCCAAAACAGGCGCTTCCATTACTTCTTACGAGTTCGTCAGTTTTGACGACTTCGTAAAAAGTACCAAAGGCGTCATTCCCGCGTAGGCGGGAATCCAGAAGTAATTGAATACACTAGATTCCCGCCTACGCGGGAATGACAAAATGTGAGGTTTTCGGACTTTTTACGAGTTCGTCAGTTTTGATGAGCAGGCGATTACTTGCTTAAAGAAAAAGGGGTACGGGATGGATTCATCCCGTACCCCTCTCTTGTGATTATCTTATCCCTGTTACTTCTTGGCAGGAGCCTCTTTCTTGGCATCCTTCGCCGGGGCTGCCGGGGCTGCCGGAGCCGCCGGGGCTGCGGGCGCTGCCGGGGCCGCGGGCGCTGCCGGAGCGGCTTCCTTCTTTACTTCTTTGGCCGGGGCTTCTTTCTTCGCCGCCTTGGCCGCTGCCTTGGCTACCTTGGTGGCCACATTCTTGCCGTCTTTTGCCACGTAGCTGACCTTCACGTCATCGCCGACCTTTACATCGGCTACGGCCTTCTCAAGGGTGAAATCCATGGCCTCGACATTGCCCTTTACGGTTCTTTCAATCTTCAGGGCCGTATCGGAAATGGCGACAACCTTACCGGCGGCGCTCATCTTGGCCGGCTTGGCTTCCTTGGCCGGTGCAGCCTTGGCTGGTTCAGCCTTGGCCGGTTCAGCCTTGGCCGCTGCGGGTTTTGCCGCCTCTGGCTTGGCCGCCTCTGGCTTGGCCTGGGCGAGAACTGCCGTGGCGAACAGGATCATGGCAAAACCGACAAACAATACAAATAAACGTTTCATGACTACCTCCAAAAGAATTTTCTTTTCAGTAAGCAAGGTCAATGCCATAACAATAACATGATCAATATATTTGTAAGCAGTCGTTTTATAGGATAATTCACATTGGGCATCGGAAGAGAAATATAGGGGAGGGAATTACGGCTGGGGAATAATTCCCCAACTATGGCCATTGATGTTACCCAGCACTAAGAGTCAGGGGTCAGGGGTCAGGGGTCAAGACTGTAAGCCCTGCCCCCCGGCCCCTGACCCCTGCCCTTAGGCCTTTCTTACGATCAGCGGAAGTATTCCGGGCAATATCTCCAGGGTGACCGGGAGCCGTCCGGGCTGCTCACCGTCCACATCGAGGAGGACATAATCCGGGGATGTCGCGGTAATTTTTCTTCCCGTAAGGGTGGTGACCTGGCGTAGTTTATTGATCTGACCGTTATACAGTTTGGGAAGATGCCGGAAGACCTGGAACAGGGTCAAGTCACCGATCACGACGACATGAAAGACCCCGTCTTCGAGGTCCGCCTCCGGGGCCACCAGCATCCCGCCGCCGTGGTACCGCCCGTTGGCCACGGCGATATTCCAGATAAGCACCCTTTCGCTGTAATGGTCGTCAACCTCCAATTGAACCGTCTTTTTTCCATAGCAGAGGATCGAGACAATGGTGGACCAGATAAAGGACAGAAAAGGGCCGAAGGCCTTGGATGTCCTGTTTACCCGGGCATCCACCTCGCCGCCCAGACCGAAACTGGTGATATTGTGAAAATACCGGCTCTGTTTCTTCCCTTTACCGTCGGTAAAATGGAGTTTCCCCACATCTATTTTGCGGACATGACCCCGCAGGATGTTGTCTACCGACTGGCCAATATTCGCGGGAATGCTCGCCGTGCGGACGAAATCACAACCCGTCCCGTTGGGGATGAAGGCCAGCACCGACTCCTTGCGGATGGGCGCATCACCTTCAATGAAACCGTTCACCACTTCGTTAAGGGTCCCGTCCCCGCCGACGCAGATGATCAGGTCCGCGCCCTCCCGGAGGTAATCCCTGGTCATCACGGTAGCGTCCCCGGGTCCCCGGGTCAGTGAGAGCTGATATGTCCCCAGCCGTTCTCTCAGGATACCTTCAATCAATGGCCAGTGTTTCCCGGCACTTCCTCCGCCGGCTTGGGGATTTACGATGATGGCAACCTTTCCTGGATACACGTTCCCTCCGTCGTTAAGGTGGCGGTTGATAAAATTCAGAATATAGAATTCAGGAGTCAGAAGACAGAATAGAAACAGCGAATTCTCCCTTAACCTACTGACTTTTTCCCGTCACGAAAAGCCTGGTCGGGTGTCTTTCTCATTCTGACTCCTGACTCCTGACTTCTGAATACCCGAGTAGTTACGATTTCACGCCAGTCCTACCTTCATCCGTCGATAAGCATAGCAAAGCAGAAACAGGATTATTCCCCTCCAGCCGCCCAGAAGAAGGAGACGGCCCGCCAGCCTGCGCACATCGTCCTGGCGGGAGGCCTTGCGGTCCGCCAGGTAGGTGCTGATCAGTCCGCGATTAACGTAGAGATGAAAACCGGCATCCGGGAGGGAGCTTACCGCCTCGCTGGCGCGCGTGTAAAAGTAGACCAGACGGTCGGCCATTTCCTCGGGGTTTTTATAGAACGAGCAGAAATTCAGATCACCACCCTGACGATCCTCCTCTTGATCAATAAGATAGTCCAGGAGGATATGCAGTCCCTGCACCCAGGGATAATAGGCATTCCTCAGCCTCTCCACCAGATCTGTTGTCAGGTCGGGACGAAAGGCACGTGCTACCAGAGCGAAGATGCCCAGGGTGGAGCCGGTACAGGCGGCGAATTCGAACCACTGCATGGCGGGGAGACCATCCCGGGATCTCTCAAACCAGCCGGTAAGGCGGGGAATCCTCTCTTCCGGGGCCACATGCTTGTGGATCTGCAGGTCCCGATATAGACTGGATAGTCCCTGGATGGAGGGGGCGATCAGGGCATAGCCGGGCAGTCCGGCGAGGATATCCCGGCAGGTATGGACCAGTTTTGCCAGATACCCGCCATCTTCCCGCTCCGGGTGAAGACGGTAATAATCCACCGGGGCAGATCCCGGGCAAAGCGCATCGCGCATGGACTCATGGAGAGCGCTGAAATCAGCAGGATCAAGGGAGGTGCTGCGGTCGCAGAGGTTGTCCAGATAGTCGCTGATGGTCTGATAAGCCACGATAAACCGGATCGCCTCGCGGTAATCCGTTCCGGCCAAAAGTCCCAGAATCGCGCCGCCCTGACAATGGAAGGCCTTGGTATCGATGCTGAGCAGGGCCTGGCGACGGAGTTCGGGATCGGGAATGTCTGAGGCCATCTTCCGCCACTCCCGAAGATGTCTTCTGACCTGCGGCTGGACGGTAAGCAGGGATCTGCTGATGACAGGTATGAGACGGGTTGGCGTCTTCAAAGGCTCCGGACCTTTCTCCCTTGGTTCGAATCAGGCCGTCAAATAGCACAGGGATCAGGCGAACACAAGAAGCATCTGGCCTGGGAACTTGACGAGCTGTCCGGCCCGTGATAGGCCGCAGTAAAAAGGATTGCAGGATCGGCCATGCAGGGAACAGCTAACAGGGACAAACGGGTGATCGTCATCGGCGGGGGAGCCGCGGGGCTTCTGGCCGCCGGCAGGGCCGCGGAGCTGGGCGCCTCTGTGCTCCTCCTGGAGAAGAATGATCAGTTGGGCAAGAAAATCCTCATCTCCGGCAAGGGTCGCTGCAACCTCACCAATACAAAGCCCCTGGAGGAATTCATCGGCATGTACGGCCCCAATGGCCGGTTTCTCTACCGGGCCTTCCGACTTTTTTTTCAGGATGACCTGATCGGGTTTCTGGAGCGCTATGGCCTGGAGGTAAAAACCGAACGGGGCGGCCGGATTTTCCCTGTAACTGATGACGCGGCGGATGTGGTCCGGGCCTGCCGGCGGTATCTGCAGGATAATAAGGTGGAAATCAGGCTGAGCTCCCCGGTAACGGACGTCGATATCCAGGATGGCCGGATGAGGGGCGTTCATACCAGAGGGGGGTTTTTGCCGGCTCTGGCGGTAATCCTCGCCACCGGCGGCGCCTCCTACCCCGGCACCGGTTCCTCCGGCGACGGATACCGTCTGGCCCAAGCCGCGGGGCATACCCTGATTCCCCTCAGGCCGGCGCTGATCCCCCTCGTGGTGGAGGAAATCGACCTGGCGGCATCGATGCAGGGGGTGACCCTGAAAAATGTCCGGCTCACCTCTTTTTCCTGTCGGGCGGAAGAACTGGGCCAGATCCCGATTCCTTCATCTGAGGTCGGTCGCGGGGTAAAGGGGCCAAAGGCCCGGCCGCCGGTTATTGAAAGCAGGCAGGGGGAGATGATGATGACCCATTTCGGCGTCGGCGGGCCGGTGGTTCTTTTGATGAGCCTCGCCGTGACGGACGCCCTCGCCCGTGGACCGGTCAGTATCGCGATTGATCTCAAGCCGGCGCTGAGTTTTGTTCAGCTTGACCGGCGGCTCCAGGCGGACCTGGCGGACTTCGGGAAGCGCAGCCTCAAGGGCATCCTGGCCGGGCTCGTTCCGAAAAGTCTCATCGCCCCGCTGGCGGGACTGGCCAACCTTCCCCTGGACAAGCCGGCACATCAGATAAACGCCGAGGAGCGAACGGCCCTGGCGGGTCTCCTGAAGTCCGTTCGCTTCAACATCCGCGCCCCCTTGCCGATAGAACACGCCATCGTTACCGCGGGCGGGGTGAGCCTCGCCGAGATAGATCCCCGGCGATTGGCCTCCCGTATCGTTTCCGGCCTGTACATGTGCGGCGAACTGCTCGACCTTGACGCCGATACGGGCGGGTTCAATCTCCAGGCGGCCTTTTCCACCGGCTACCTGGCCGGCGAATCGGCCGCAGGACAGATAAATAGGGGTTAGGGGTAGGATGGGCAAAGCCTCAGCGTGCCCATCAATTTCGCTGGCGATTCCGTGATGGGCACGCTCCGCTTTGCCCATCCTACGACTTATCTAATTACACTGGCCAGCGGCACATCCCGGACGGTGAGGAGACCCGGACGGGCCGTCACCACCGAGGGAATATTATTCACCAGAATGGCCGCGGTGGCCTGATCGCCGGCAATGCCCCCCTCGATCCGGAGACGTACGGAGGGGCTGCCCTCGATGTAAATGGCGTCGTGGGGATCATCGGCGCCGATGTACATCTGCAGATCGAGGGTGATCAGGGTCTCCCCCCCCTTGATCCCCAGGGCAACGTTCCGGATCCCCGCAATATCTCCCGCCTTCAGCTCGAAATAGGCGGTTTTGGCCGGTTTCGACGAGAAAACGGGTTCCGCCGTTTCCCTTACTTCATCCAAAGAAAAACCACAGGCGGCAGCCAGGAGATACATGGACTCCCTCAATCCCACATGCCCCATGGCCTTTTCCTCGATCTTTGCCCGGAAGACCTCCGGAGACATGGCCGCCCCGATCTTCTTCTGGAGGGGATAGCGCCGGGTGGCGGCATCGACCACCCGTTCTACCTGGACCTTCTTCACGTCCTGGCAGACCGAGGTGAGGTAGGCCGGGAGGGCGTCCATGACGAAGCCCGGGTTAACGCCCGTTCCCAGGATGGTTGCCCCCTGCTTGATGGCCAACTGGTTCAGTTGCTCACAAAGGGCCTGATTATCCGGGACGGGGAAAAGCAGTTCCTCCGCGGAGGTTACCACATTCATCCTGCCCGCGAGGATTTCCTCAAACTGCGACATGATATTTTTCAGCCGCGAGCCGGCGGTATGGATCACCACATCCGCCCTCGTCCCGGCAAAGAGCGCCTTGGCGTTATCCGTGACGGTAATACCCAAGTCCCGGTCCAACCCCAGCACCTGACCCAGATCCCGCCCGGCCATGTCCTGGGCGATGTCCACCGCGCCCACAATCTCGAGCGATGACTTTGTCAGGGCGAGTTTAGCCGTTTCAATCCCGATAGGGCCAAGCCCATAGTGGATTACCCGTATCTTTTTCTGACTCATATTTCCTCCAAAGTTGGTAGTTACTCAGGTCGCCACCAAGGCACGAAGACACGAAGGTTATTTATAAATATCAGATCACTTAATGCTTTAAATTTTGCGCCTCGGTGTCTTAGTGGCTGAGTCACAGGTCAGGCGTCCCGCCTGACATTCGATGATTAATGGTTCCCGCCATCTTCCTGGCCGGTCAGGCGGGACGCCTGACCTATTTTGTTACTTCTATCGGCCAAAGGACCGTTCTCTAATCAGGATTTATACCTTCGCTGGTAAATATAGATGGATGACAAGACCACAAAACCAAAGAGGTCGCTATACAAACCGGGATAAAGGAGCGTCGAGGCGGCCATCGCCAGGATGAGGCGCTGCAGGGGGCCAAGCTTGGCCCGGAGATAGCCGATCACGGTGGCCCCGAGGGCGATGATCCCCATGAGCATGGTGCCGCAGACCTGGATGAACTTGAGATAATCGAAGGGAACATCCGGATTGAGGAGGGTGGGCAGCCAGAGCACCTCGGGCGCCGAGACCAGGATGAAGGGGATGCAGAAACCCGCCGAGGCGAGACCGAAGGCGGTCAGGCCCGTGCGGAACGGATTCGCGCCCGAGATTCCCGCGGCCGCGTAGGCGGCCAGGGCGACCGGGGGGGTCACATCGGCCAGGACCGCGAAGAACAGCACAAACATGTGGGCGACCAGGGGCTCGATTCCCAGGTGGAGAAGGGCCGGGGCGGCGATCATGGCGGCGATGATGTACTGGGCCGTGGTGGGAATGCCCATCCCGAGGACGAAGCAGGCAATCGCGCTGAAGATCAGAGTAAAGAGCAAGGCCACCCCCTTGGCACTGAGCAGATGAAAAACATCCAGGGACATGACAAATAGCGACAGTCCCTTGGCCAGTTCAATCACCGCTGCCGCGAACTTGAGGCCCAGGCCCGTCAGCGTGGTGGCGCCGACGATAAACCCGATGCAGGCGCAGGCCGCCCCAATGGAGAGGGCGTTCTTGGTCCCCGCTTGCAGGGTCTCCAGAATATCTCCCACCTTCATCTTGCTTTCCTTGTAAAATACCCCGATGACGATAACCGCCATCACGGACCAGAAGGCCATCAGTGCCGGTTCAATCGGCCAGAAACCTAAGGCGAGGTAAATCGCCGCCGGGATCAATCCCAGGAGCCAGGCGACACGGTCTGTTCGGGTAAAGGTGAAGAACAGACCGGCGAGGAGGGCGACATAGAACACCGGGGTGAACAGGGTGTAGCCGCCCAAGGGATGGAGATCGTGCAAGACGGTCGGGATGGTCAGGAGGACCATGATCAGGAGGGGATAGGTCCGTTGATGGATCTGCCCCATCGCAACGGCGTAAATGATCCCCCAGAAGGCGGCGAGAAACGGGCTGTGACCCGCTACCAGCAGATAGATGATAATGACCAGGGGCACCACGAAGAGCCAGCGATCTTTAAGGACATCCCAGACCCGGGGCAATACCTCCCGGGGCAGGCCCACCAGTCCCTGCTTTTTCGCCTCCAGATGAACCATGAGACCCACGGCGAAGAAATACATGATGGCGGGCACGACGGCAGCCGCCGCGACCTTGATATAGGGAATGCCCAAAAATTCCGCCATGATAAAGGCGGCCGCCCCCATGATGGGGGGCATGAGCTGTCCGCCCGTGGAGGCCGAGGCCTCCACCGCGCCGGCAAACTGGGGTGAATAGCCTACCTTCCGCATCAGGGGGATGGTGAAGGAACCCGTGGTGACGGTGTTGGCGATGGAACTGCCGCTGATGGAGCCCATGAAGCCGCTGCTGATGACCGCCACCTTGGCCGGTCCCCCGGAGGACCAGCCGGCCAGGGCCATGGCCAGATCGATGAACAGTTGCCCCAGGCCCGTCTTCGAGATGAAGATGCCGAAGAGGACGAAATGAAAGACAAAGGTGGCCACCACGCCCAAGGGGATGCCGAAGATCCCCTCGGTTCCGAGGAACATGTGCTCGATGATCCGCTCTACGGAATATCCCCGGTGGGCGAAGAAACTCAGACCCGGAATATTGAGGAAATAGGGGCCAAGGTAGCTGTTGATCAGGACCAGCACCGAGATGATCGGCAGGGCCGGTCCGATGCTGCGCCTTGCCCCTTCCAGGATCAGAAGAAAGGCGAAGGCGCCCACCACCAGGTCGGCCTGGGAGGGCAGTCCCGCCCGGACGGCGAGGCTGTTGAATTCCAGGAAGATATAAACCGAAATGGCCGAGGCAAAGATGGCCAGGAAGACATCGAAGTAGGGGATGTTATCCTGCTCGGGGGAAAAATCCCTGCCGGCAGCAACAAGCCAGATGGTCCGCAGCCACTGGAGGGTAAAGAGGGCGATAATGGAAAGGAAGGAAGCGAAGAGCAGAACGCTCCAGAAGACCAGGGTAATATTGAGGTCCTTGAAGGCCTCGTTGAAGTCGATCACGGTCGGCGTCAGATAGGCCGCATAAATGAGTACCCCGGTCATGAAGGTAAAGACGGTCAGATCCAGGTAAAGGAATTCCCTCCGCTTAAGGAACTGGCGCCTTTTGAAATAGACGACCAGGAGGAATGAGACTAGGGCCAGCAGGAGGGCCGCGCCGTTTTCCAGGCGAAAAATCTCCCGGAAGAGGGTCGTCACCAGGGCCGCGCTGATCAAGCCATATAAGAGGTCAAATATTAAATGCTTACGCCCCGTCGCGTCCGCCTTTCTGATCGAGTAAAGAAAATAGACGAGGGGCAGCACGAAGGCCAGATGGAAGGCCCGGTGCCGCCATTCCTGCAGCACCCCGAAACCTGCCGTGTGGAGGTGAAAGAGAGAGAGGATGATCATCATGGCGAAGGTCAGCTTCAGAGCCAGCCCGGAAAGCTTGCGGAATCGCAACTCCGGATCGTATTTGGCGATTTCCTCCTCCGTATTATCCTTCATCTGTGCCGCCGTGTATTTTTCCATCGGTATTCCCTTCAAAAGTCGTAGGGTGCGTTAGCGAAGCGTAACGCTCCAAACACCACGGTGCGTTACGGCTAAAAAACCGTCTAACGCACTCTACATAACTGCGTTAACCTTCCCCACAGGTACATCAAGAGAGAGCTTTTTACCACCCGGATTTCCAGCAGCGCATTTCCCGCCAGTTCGGGCAGAAGCAGCCTTTTACTATTCAATATCAAGGTATTCAAACTATTTTCATTCACCCACAATTGCAGGGAGGGGATTAGCACCTTCCGGTTCGTCAGGCGGATCACCTCTCTATCCAGAACCAGCCTTTCCCCCTCGGCAAGGCCTGAAGGCAGGCCGGCGTTTGAGGAGTGGAATTGGGTTTCATATAGAACAAGGCGATATGCCTGGTCAATCTGGAAAAAGTCCCACACCATGGATAGCTCCACCGAGTGCCTGTATCCCAGGGCGAAGGTTTCGCCGGAGGAAACGATTCCCGTCCAGATTGTCTTATCTGTTCTCGGGGCTCTGATCTCCAGGATATGAAGGGGGAGCAGGACGGCGATGGCAAAGATGGAAAAGATAGACAACAGGGCGATAAAAACAGACGGACGCCCGAGGGGACGCCCGTCTGCAGTATCTTTTCTCCGGGGTATCAACCTTACTTGATCATGCCCTTTTCACGGTAAAACTTGGCCGCTCCCGGGTGGAAGGGGATCGCGATACCGTCCATGGCCGTGGCCAGGGTGACGTTTTTGCCCTGGGCATGGAACTGGGCCATGATCTCCGCGCCGCTGGGCGCTATATCCGCCGCGTCACCGGCGCCTTTGCGGAGGGCGAACTTGCCCTTTTCCCAGAGGGCGTTGGTCAGGCGGTAAACCACGTCGTCCGACACATTGGCATCCACGACCCACAGGGCCATGGTCGTGATGGTCGGGACGGCCCTGGTGACTCCCTTGTAGGTGCCTGCGGGGATGTTGACCCGGGCGTAAAAGGGATGGGTCTTTACCAGATCGGCGATGGTCTTGTCATCCAGCGGCACGAGGACGACATCCGTGGTGGTCGCCAGTTCGACAATGGCGGCGGTGGGGAACCCGGCGGTGTTGAAGGTTACGTCCGTTTGCTTATCCTTCAGCCGCTGGGCCGCGCCCGAGAAGCCCAGGAAGTCCGTGCCGGCAAAATCGGCATAGGTCAGCCCCAGGGCGGCCAGGACGTTTTTGGTGTCCACCTCGGTCCCGCTGCCCCGATCACCGGGGATCAATCTCTTGCCCTTGATGTCGGCAATGGTTCTGATGCCCGCCTCCGCCCGGGCCACAATCTGGATCGTCTCCGGATAGAGGGAGGCGATGGCCCGAAGGTTCTTTACAGGCTTACCGGCGAACTGTTCCACCCCCTGATAGGCGTTGTAGGCGATGTTGCTCTGGACAAAGGCCGATTCCACCTGACGGGCGCCGATGAGGTTACAGTTCTGCACCGAGGCGTTTCCGGCCTGGGCGGTTACTATTACATCGGGAACCTTATCGGACAGGGCCTGGGCCAAAACGCCTCCCAGAGGATAGTAGGCACCACCTGTCCCGCCGGTGGCGATGACAAAAAAGGTCCTTGCTTCTACCAGGGAAGCGGTCAATAAAACTGCCAGCGCCAGGGTCATGCCAAATACCTTGTTAAACCTTTTCCACATAAGCCCCTCCTTAAAAAAGTATCATTAAGCAACAGAAAATAAACTCATCCACCACGAGATATTCCCGGGGGATTGCTCCTTAAAAAAGTATCATTCAGCAACAGAAAATAAACAAAGGCAGATTCCCCGTGCAGCTGGGAGTCCCCAGAACGCTTTTTGAGTAACTCATTTCATTTCTAATGTCAATTGTATTTGCCGACAAAAAATGGTTTTCGATTGTGTCACGTGGTGATCCATGCTAGCCTGCCTTGGCGAAAGGAAAGACCTCCGGCAACTGCTCAGGCCGCCGCCGAGGCGCGAAGACAGGAAGGACAGCCATGAGTTTTTGCTTGGCAAGAAGGGTATTCAAAGAATATTTGTATGTCCTTGGTCAGCTATCTCCGGTTAGCCTATTGCGCGATCATTAAATTCCCTTTTTGGGCCAGGGTTTTGTTCCCCCCGCTTCGAGGGGGCCTCAGGAAGGGCACAGCGAGATGCCTCCCCCTTCAAGGGGGCATTAGGGGCACTGCCTGATTCCTCCCCCTTCAAGAGGGAGGTTAGGAGGGGGATGGGGTGTTAGTCGCGGCGCGGTCATTTTGACCCCATCCCCACCCCGACCCTCCCCTTGAAGGGGAAGGGGACTGGGGAGTCAGGTCTCCCCTTGGAGGGGACGGAGCAGGACCGGCCAAGGTGGTTCTTGTACCTCAAGACAGACAAACGCGAAACAAAGCAATTTTCTAACCGGAAATTCGTTAAGATAATTATGGCCGAATGGATAAATACCCTATTATGGAGGATAAAATGTTGGTTCCCGAAGTAAAACTGGAGGAATGGCGTAAGCTTTACCAGGCGGCAGCGGACTTTCTGGAGCAGGACAGCTGGGACTGGATAATGGAAGAGGATATTTTCGGGGTAAGAAATCCCGACACGGGTGAAATCGGCTATTGCTCCATCCTCAGTAGCGACGACTCATTCCCGGGCTTGGCGGTTCACCTGGGAACCCGGGGTCTGGAAAGCTTTATGCGCTGCATCAAAGGTGAAGACGATTCC
The DNA here is from genome assembly GCA_034368785.1 of Smithellaceae bacterium. GTDB lineage: Bacteria > Desulfobacterota > Syntrophia > Syntrophales > CAMTWB01 > CAMTWB01. The sequence continues at coordinate 18,099 of JAXMLI010000110.1, forward strand.
GTAGGCGAGTCGGATGAAACGGGCGAGGAAGAGGTGAGCGACTTTGATTCCCTCCAACATCTTTCCACCGTTAATTGTCTGATGCTGTCTTACAGCGACCGGGAGCAGCTGGAGGAAGAGGACAGACAGGTAATAAAATCCCTGGGGTTGAAATTCCGGGGCCGGGGTGCCTGGCCCCTTTTCCGCAGTTATACGCCGGGGTATGTCCCCTGGTTCCTGAATTCCGCTGAGGTAAGGTTCCTGACCATTGCCCTTCGCGAGGCCACCGATGTGGCATTGCGGTTCCGGGATGATCTGATGCTCCTTTACGCCAGAGAGGATGATACCTATCTGGTCCGGACCCCCGCCGCGGCAGGAAAGGACGCCCCTTGGACGGATTCATATCTGCTGCCGGAACCCCCTCCACAGGAGGAATCTCCCCTTGACGCGCCGACTGAGGAGCGGATTAAGAAAGTCCTCGCGGCGTCACCCGCGCGCACGGGCCGCTGGGAGGCGGATGTCTTTTTCTTCCCCCAGGCCATGACCGAAGAGACCGACAGGCCATATTTTCTCCTGGTCTTTGCCGTCTTCAATCAGGTCACGGGCCGGCTGCTCCTCTACAATATCTCCCGTTACGAAAGCAGGGCAAGCAAGTTTCGGGCGGTATTTCTGGACATGCTGGAAAAGGAGGGGACTCTTCCTGGGGAGATAGTGACCATCAACCCGGACGTAAAAAATCTGTTACTTCCTCTCGCCGGTAAATTGAAAATATCCCTGTGCAACGTCAAGACACTCAAACACATGGAGGCCTGTAAGAGGGATATCCTGGAGGCCATGGCTTCATCCCACTAGGATTGACGACTTTTTACGAGTTTGTCAGGATTCCAATATGGCGCGTCCGGACGCCTGGAGTTGGCGACTGGATTAGCTTATTGCGGCCACGACGGAGCGTGGCCC